>JAEOTL010000284.1 GCA_016839845.1 Promethearchaeota archaeon | reverse complement strand
GGATCGAAAGGATCATTAGGATCGATTAATGAAAGGTAATAAGGAGTAATTGCCATTCTGTACTCCTGCAATAGTCGAGGATCATCCTCTTCGTTTGTTAACGAGATATATTTTTTTAACTCCTCTAGTGTGGTGATCCTATTCTTAACTTGCCAGCGCCAATCATTCCAATTTTCATCACTTATATGAGAAAACAATTCCTTTCGTCGACTTACTTTCATGAATATAACCAAAAATCTTTTGTATACAATATTAGTATGAATTATTAAATGTTAAACTTTAGGGATAAGTGGGAGAAAATACCCCTTTTTTTACCCGGTTATATTCTAAGTATATTTTTCGTTGAAGATCTGCCTTAAGATGGTTGATTCTCGCAGTATATCTAGAGTTATTTGGTCGTGATTTTTGGTATACCCATTTCCGATGATCATAGTCACATCTTTTCCAACTCCCTCGGCGCCTAACGCAGCCTTTGTAAAACTGGTTGCCATCGAGAAAAAATAGACTATTCCGCCGTCTCGAACAGGGAGAATGCACGACATCTCAACATTAGGGATACTTAAACAATTGATTGACACATCTACTTCTTCCCCATTATTGGCTTGTAAGGTTTCTTCTAACACATTTACCGGATTGAGTACATCAGATATGATAACTTTATCACATAATCCAGTACTTCTTAAAAACTCCGCTCTTTGGGCATTTCTTGCTTGTCCTATAACTATCCCATTTTCTCCCGCCATCTTTTTAGCTACATATGAACACATTAGCCCAGATTTACCGGTAGCTCCTAAAATTAAAACCTTGTTTCCTGGCTTCACTAGATTAATGATTTGAGCAGGTGCCCCTGCTACATCTAAAGCTGCCAGTGCGAGGGTATCTTCCATATCAGAGGGTAATCTAGCATAAATTCCACTTTCGAAAAGAATTGCTTTCCCTTCAATATCTACTCTATCAATATCAAGATTAATATCGAGGATTTTATCAATCCGAAGGGGAGTTAATGAAAGTGAAACTAATGTAGCAATTTTATCTCCTTTCTTGATATTAATTCTGTTTTTAATTAAATCACCGATTTTCTCTACTTTTCCAATAAGCATTCCCCCAGATCCCGTAATAGGGTTCTGCATCTTCCCTCTTTCACTTACAATTTCCAATATCTTTGCTTTAATTTTTTCAACATCCCCACTCGATTCTTCTTTCAGTTGAGTAAAACTGGCTGAATCGATATTTAGATAATCTACATTTATAAGAACTTCATTATCAAAAATCTCCATATCATTAGATATTTTGATTGCTGGTTGGGGGAGCGCTCCTTTAGGTTCAATAACTCGATGAGTTCCAAATTTGTTTCCTTTTTTCATTTTAATCCCTCATTATTAAGATTTTACGCCTATATATAAACCTCTTCCTTGCATTAATCCATCTCTCAAAAATTCTGCCTTTAACCCAGCATTTGTCATGATTTCTAAAAATTTATCAATTTCAAAAAGACCAATTTCATGTTTATCAACAAAATACTCAACATCTTGGTCCTTCTCGACAACCAAGTGATGCATTTCCATAACCGAGAGGTCACCTTCCAATTTTGTTGTATTTAACCGTGCAATCTTAATATCTCTTCCATCATAAGTAGTCATCGATGGTAATCCTACCATATACCCCGATTTAGTAAAAAATGGCTCTATGATTGTAATTCCACCGGATTTTAAGTGAGATGCGAAATTGATAATTGTTTTTTTAAGATTCTCATAGGTTTTTGTATATGCTATTGAACTAAAAAGGCAAGTAACAATGTCGTACTTCTCATTCAGATTGAAATTCATCATATCAGCTTGCTTAAAAACAACATTACTTATATTCTCTTGCGCAATAACGATCATTTCTTCATTTAAATCGATACCAGTACATTTAAACTGGTCCTTTAAATATTCCAAATGTTTTCCAGTTCCACATGCTACATCGAGAAGATTATTTCCGTCAGATTTTTTATATTTTCCAATTACTTCACTGACTTTATCTACTTCTTTTTTGTAATCCTTCCATGAATAAATCAGATCATAATATTTTGCTAATTTTCTATACATGATTACTTTTAATTAGGTAATTACTTATTCAATATTCAATATTTTACGTGCTTCCGTCGGGGATGCGATCGCTCTCTCAAACTCATCAGCAATCTCTACTACTTTTTCAACCAGCTCTCCATTTGATTTCGCTAATACACCTTTAGAGAGATATACGTTATCTTCGAACCCAACTCTAGCATGCCCCCCTTTCTCTATAGAGATTGATACCATGGGAAATTCATGTCTACCAATTCCACAGACAGTATACGTGGAATTTTCAGGTATGGTTTCGATGAGAAAGGTTAAATTGCGAGTTGAAGCACCAATTCCTCCAATCACTCCAAGAACAAAATTAAAATGCATAGGTTCTTTGATATGTCCCTTTTTATGTAGTCGTAATGCCATATCTACCATTCCAACGTCGAAGCATTCCAATTCATATTTGATTCCCCTTTTATTCATCTCCTCGGCAAAGTAAATGATAGTGTTTTCTGTATTGACAAAAATATCATCTCCTCCAAAATTCATTGTTCCACAATCCAGAGTTGCCATTTCTGGTGGTGGGTCTAGGTAAATAGGCTGTAAACGTTCCTGATCTGTCATGCCAATAGCTCCTCCCGTTGATGGTTGAATGATTACATCGGGACATCGCTGCTTGATCTCATTAAAAGCTTGATTAAATCGTTCTTTCCGTTGAGTAGGAAGCCCATCATCCTCACGAACATGAAGATGGATTATACTCGCTCCTGAAGTATAAGCTGATTCCGCTTCCCTTCCTATTTCTTCGATAGTGTATGGTACATTTTTATTATCATCCTTAGTTACTTCTGCTCCACATATAGCAGCCGTAATGATTAGTTTCTCCATTTTTAAACCTTTGATATAATTAAATTACTTTATCATTGGAAAAGTTCTCGATTTCTTTTATATCATATCCTAAGTTAGAAAGGATATCAATTGTGTGTTGTCCTAATGTCGGTGGTGCCGTCAAAACTTCTCCCGGAGTTTCAGATAATTTAATCGGAACACCAGTTACTTTGATCTTACCCGCTTTTTGATGAGTTAACTCTTTCATCATTTCTCTATGGATAACCTGAGGATCTTGAAAAATTTGTTCCGTATCAAATATTGGACCACAGGGAACGCCCTCAGCTATCAGAAGTTTCAACCATTTATCCGCTTTTTTGGAACCCACTGCTTTATTAATAATGCTAATTAATTTTTCTCTATTTTTCACCCGCATAGCATTAGTGCTAAACTTGGGATCATCCTTAATTTTTTCCAGCCCAATAGCTCTGCAAAACCTTTCCCATAATTGATCATTCCCGACAGCTACATTAAAATACTCATCCTTGGCTTTAAATGCTTGATAAGGTACGATAACGGGATGACCAGAACCTAATGGTTTTGGGATCTCTCCTGAGACAAAGTAAGATCCTGCTCGATAAGTCAACCACGCGATTTGACAGTCCAATAAACTTAAATCAATTCGTTGGCCAATTTTAGATCTTTCTCTATTAAAAAGTGCTACCATGATTCCATAAGCAGCAAACATCCCCCCCGCAATATCTGCAACAGCTACACCTACCTTCATAGGAGGTCCTTCTGGTTCGCCAGTAATACTCATTAAACCCCCCATGCCTTGTAGTATTTGATCCATGCCAGGTAATAATCGATAAGGACCACTTTGTCCAAATCCTGAAATGCTACAATATATAATCTTTGGATTGATCTCCTTTACCTCATCATAGCTTAACTTAAGCTTTTCCATTGTACCTGGACGGAAATTTTCCAATAATATATCGGATTTTTTAATTAATTTATGGATAATCTCAATTGCCTTCTCATGTTTTAAATTCAAAGTGATTGATTTTTTAT
>JAEOTL010000283.1 GCA_016839845.1 Promethearchaeota archaeon | reverse complement strand
ATTGGGATTTAAGCTTCGCAGTGAGAATCCAGAATTCTGACTAGAAGGAGAAACTAATTGCATAAGTTCTCTCAAATTGTTTTGGGATGATATATCTTTGCCTGTAAATTTTTTATAAAGTCTTTTCACCCCATATATGAGAAGCGAAAGACTAATTGAAAATATAAAATAAAGCGCAACCCATCCGCTTCCAATGATAAAGAGAGAGAAAGGTAATAATCCACTAGAATAATCGGCATAGATATAACCCAAAATAGCGAAAATACCAATAAAAATAAAGCATCGTATGCATAAAGGTACAAATTGCTTTATCATAATTTGGCGGGTAAAATGCATCGTTTCACGCTGTACTTGGGCTACTAATTGTATATCTCCAAGTGTTTGGGCATTCCTTAACCTTTCTTGAAGATTCGATGCCCGTTCTTTGAATTCTTGCATTTTTTCTCTCTTTAATCCTAGAAGTCTATTAAGGAGCATTCCAAATATAAGCATTCCTATGGTGATAAACAATATTTGAAGAATAATCGCAACATTTGACATAATACTATCACTACGTGAAAAAAACATTACTTCAAATTAAATTTTTGGAAATCATCTCAAATTACCATCTAAAAAACCCTTGATGTATTTAGAATACACTGTTTTCCAATGAGTTGGAATCGATGATGCTATAGCACAACCTAATCTACAGTTATTACAGAAATCATATCGATCATGCATTATCATAATATCTCTCGCTTCTTGGGAATAATAAATCTCCTTAATTTGATTTTTAAGGGCATCAAAACTTTGAAGTGGATGAATTTTACATGGAAAATGAAGAAAACCATTATGACTTATAAATAAATAAGCTTCGGCAACATGACACCTTAATATATTTTGATAATACCGGGGATAACCGCCAAATCCTCCTTTTTCAACAACTTCGATACTGACTGGATCTGTTAAGATATTTTTGTAGTATTTCTTTAACTCCCGCATGATGCTTGCCCATCGTGATGTGTCTGGGATATAATCACTAATTCCTTCAATCTGGTAGCTTTCATCAGGATAATCTCTAATGATATCTTCACAAGGATACATTTCTAATGCACAATTTAGCTTTTCTGCTAAGTCGCACATATCTTTTAAGTATTTAAAATTTTTTTTCATAACCACTGTACTTATTACTGGTTTTACATCATTTTCTTCTGCCAGTCTAATGGATTCAATTACTCTATCAAATACTTTAATTCCCCTTATTTTGTTATGTTGCTCAGCACTAGGGTAATCAAGGGAAAGTACGATATAATCTAGTCCTTCCAGTTTATGCTCTTTAAACATTTTGGGTATAAAATAACCATTGGTGGCAATACCGTTCATAAAACCGTGATTTACTCCTGTATGGTATACTAATTCTGGAAGATCTTTTCTTAATGTGGGTTCTCCCCCTGTAAACGATAGCGCTAACACCCCCAGTTCGGCAAGTTGATCAATCAGATATTTTACTTGCTCTGTGCTCATATCTTCACTTAATAATGATTCTGGAAAGGAATGTATAGAACAAAAGGGACATTTCCCGTTACATCGAAGGGTAAGTTCAATTTGTGCTGAGTATGGAATCTTTTTTTGCGTAAAATTATTAAGCAAAAAGTTTCTTACATACTGAATCCATTTATTAATTCTCCAAGGAGGAATCTAATTGAACACCCTTATATTTGATACATTTAACTGTTAAAGATTTTAAAGTATGATCAAGTTAAAAATCTAACTGAATTGGTATATAACATTAGTTTATTAAAAAAAAGATAAAAAATAAGAAGTGAATTCTCTTTAATTTAAATCAAATAGTAGTAAGGCTATAACTATCTTTTGTTAGATTTCTTTACCGCAATTTCTACATACATACTTCTTTGCATAAATTTTTACTCCGCCCATTTGATGTAAGACTTGGGATTTATCCTCGACGGTGTTAAAAGAAGTACCTTGGCAATCTGGGCAAATTCTTCTTCCCTCAACAGGAGGTCTTTCCTGTAATCTTTCCTCCTCAATTAACTTTTCAACTAGTTCAGAGGGTTTTACAGCTCCGGATTCTGAATCTGGTATACCTTCTGTTAGATTGGAAACTGGGGGCTCTACTTTTAAGAGAGAATCAAGTTTACTATTTATTTCTTCTAATAGATTTATAACTTTTTGCTCAAATTCAGACATAGTAATAACATCCTCGTAAAAAAAAATCCTTTTAACCAAATAATCAAAACAGAGTTTTATATATTTAAGTAAAATTAGAAAAGCAGAATTAATCTTATCGTAGATTCTTTTCAAAATAATCAATCACAGATTCACGAATCTCAGCGGCGGGAGCTATAAACTTCGATTTCTTTACATGAGAAACTGCGTCTTCCCATCTCCATTTTGGATTTGTTTTTAATAACCAAGCAATGACAATTCCTGGACTTCTTGAAACACCCATAGAACAATGCACTAATACTTTTTCGTCATTATAAAGATGAAGATCCATAAATTTTAAGATTTCATCTAAATGCTCATGAGGGGGATATGTATCATCTGGAAAACCTTTATGCAGATACGAGAAGCCCAGATGTGTTGGATTATATAGGCTTTCTTCCATGAGGTTGACTATAGCCGTTATCCCGATTTCTTTGAATTTCTTAAAGTTTAACCTTGGCCAATAAGCCCCGATAAATAAATTCTTATAAACTTCAAAAATTTTATCTAATTCTGGTATTTAAATCTCCTTTAAAACAGTTTTTAGTAAGGTATAAAGGATTAAATGAAGAGACTAATCTAAAAATATTGGTTTAGATGACTCTAAACAATATTACTGTGAATAAGTAGTTGGTTATTTTCATAAAATTAAAAATATTTCGTGAATATTAGAACCTTGATTTTTATAATAAAAGATGATTAATTATGTTTGATAAATCTAATTGTGCTACTTGCGAAAATATCGACTGTTTAACCCGTTGTCAATGGATGGATATTGATAAAGAAACAGCCCGAACAGAAATGGAGAAGATGATAAATGGTGAGGAATCTTTTGTTCTAAAAGACTGTGTTACTTGTTTTGCATGTGATGAATACTGTCCCTATGATTCACATCCATTTGATTTAAAAACAGAATTACAAGAGAAATATAATTCATACAATATTAACCCAAATATGCTTCAGGGGGCAATAAAGCAATTTGCACCGCACGATGAGGTACGAATAAAGGAAATTGATCCCGAGCAACCAGTCCTTCATAAATGCACTTTCTCAAGAATAAATCCCGAAGAAATGAAAGGCCAGATGTTTGAAAATTTACAATATATAAGCGGTACCGATTTTTTTTGTAATTTAATGTTTCATCATATGGCTAGGGACTCGGTAATTAAAGAGAGAATTCCAGTAGTTATTGAAAATATTCAAAAGCATGGGATTAAAGAGTTTATTTGTTGGCATGATGAATGTTATGGTTTATGGACCTCCTATTGTAATCGAAATAATATTGAAGTCCCCTTCAAACCAATTCATATCTTTGAATATGTTTACAATTATCTAAAAGACCATGAATCTGAAATAAAAAAACTTGACATGAAAATTGCTTATCAACGGAGTTGCTCCAATCGATTCTTACCTGAAATTGAAAAGTATGTTGATGATATTTGTGAACTAATCGGAGTCGAACGAGTTAAAAGATCATATGATAGAGAAAATGCATTATGTTGTACAGCACCATTTGCGATGCTTGGTAAAAGGAATTTAGCGAAACCAGCTCAAGATAAGAATATAAAAGACATGGTTGATAATGGGGCCGAAGCTTGTGCTTTCGTTTGCCCAATGTGTAAACAAACAATGGGATCTAAATTACAGAAAAACGGCTTAAAACCTTATTTATTAAGCGACTTATGTAGGATTGCTCTTGGTGAAGAATTAGACTATTAAAGAAGTTAGAAAAAAAGTAGAAAAATACTTATTTTTCCGATATTTTTTTTTTTTAATATTTTTTATTCAAATAATTTCCCAGCCCTTCCTTTGGGGAGATTCTCACCCATCGCTTCCCTCACTAGATTGCTTAGGAGATAGGGTTCCAAACCTTCGGCTTTAGCTTTGCTCCTTAAGTATAGACAACAGATTGGGCAAATAAATACCATTGCTTCCGCCCCAGATTGCTTAGCATCAGCAATATTCATTTTCCAATATTTATCATTAGGAGAAATAACTGCTGTACAACAAAGCGCTCCGTAACGGTCGTATTTTCTATCTACTCGTTCAACACCCAATAATTCGAATAATTCATCGAGTGTATTATCTTTTTTCTTGAAAGCATCCCATCCTATACGGGATGCACATGGTTGCTGATATGCGATTTTCGTATTTAGTTTCTTTATTTTATCAGGGTGTTCCTTAACATAATCTCGAAGATATTCAATTATATGGATAAATTCAAAGGGGACATCTATCCCAAAATCTTTTGCATAATGCTCAAGCATCATGAAGCAATCATCATGGTAGCAAATCAGATAATTATCATCAGGGACGACTTTTGCAAGGTTAGTAATAAACTTCTGGGCATTATTTCTAACCATACTCGGTATTCCACCATGATATCCGCCAATTTGACAGAAATAATCTCCTCCTTGAAGAAAGCTTAATCCTTCGAATAATTCTCCCTCAATTGCTCCAGCAATCAGGTTTACTGTACAAAGATTCATAAAAGGCTTATCAGGTTCCCCTTTTTTTATTGATGAAGGCATAAGATTAGCTCCTTTCATCTGATTTGCTGCACGTTCACCCCCAATAAAGGTTCCTGTTTCTTCCATTCTCCTGCTTATGAGATCAAAGGGATCTGCATTTTCTGGGCAATGCATTGTGCATGCACAGCAGGTAATACATTCCGATGTTACAGGAGAAGGTTCACCTCTTATCAGTTTTTCAAATTCTTCTCTCGCCTTTTGTTCTGAATAGTCCATATAAAAACATTTTGTTAAACACGCTATCCCACATGTATCTCTCTTACAATTTTCTTCCAAAAACATTTTTATCCTCCTTTTCTAATTTAATTGCATTTGTATTTGATTATATTCAATTCAAATTCTATAAAATTTCTTTTAATAAAGTCACTAAATCCATGACCTTGATATCATAATTATGTTCTTTTATAGCATCTGCAAAATTATGCTCACAGAATGGACAAGTAGTGACTAATATTTCTGCTCCTGTTTCTAATGCTTCCTCAACGCGATTACTTGCCATTTCCAAAGCCCATTCAGAAAATCCAGCTTTGACTCCTCCTCCAGCACCACAACAGGTTGCATCTCCTTTAATTTTGCGCATTTCTACTAACTTTAATCCAGGAATTCGTTTTATTATTTCTCGTGGATCGTCATACAATCCAACATGGCGGCCGAGATGGCATGGGTCATGGTATGTTACTTTTCTATCCCCCTCTAATTTCTTTTTAAACTCTATCTTATTTTCGTCTAAGAGCTTCTTGATATATTCTGAGATATGAAGAACTTCAAATGGTAATTTATCTTCAGAAATTTCATCATAGAAAATCCTTGAGTAATCGTCCTTGATGGTTCGATAACAACCCGCACAAGAGGTAACAATGGTTTTGATATTTTTGTTTTGAAACAGTTCAATATTATGTTTAGCTTGGTCTATTGCTATTTCTCTTTGACCAGTCCTAAGGAGTGGTGATCCACAGCACCATTCCTCTCGAAAAACAGTAAATTTGACACCGATTTTCTTGAGAACTTCGAATGTATTTCTAGCTAGTTCTTTTTCACGGTAGGACGAGGTACAACCTACAAAATATCCGATTTCTGGGTCTTCGGGATTTTCAAAATCTTTTGGGAGCCAAGATAACCGGTCTTCATGTTTTTCAAGATATGGATTGTGTTCTTTAGCAGTATGATCTCCGAAATTAATTGCCTTTTCCGAACAAAATCCATTTTTAAATGCTTCTGCTCTAGCAAATTCAATTATATCTACTGCAAATTCTGATCCCAATTTTCGACTCAAGAGTTTACAGTTCTCACCACAATTTCCACAAGTTGTACAGGCATATAGTATTTTACTCAAATAGTCACTCCATTCGAGTTCATTAGACATTAAACCGTAAATTAGCCACAAGCGTCCTCCTGTACTGAAAGATTCAAATTTAAACTTTTTATAACTAGGGCAATTAATATCAATTGAATCTGCCGTAAACTTGCAGTAACCACATCTAAAACATCTATGTATTATCTGCTCATAATACTTTAACCCTAATTCTTCACGACTTTTTTGATTTGATAGCATTTTCTACACCTCCCAATTTCCAGGGTTCATTATCCCATTTGGATCTAACAGATTTCGAACTCGTTTAAACAAATCCCTATAATGCGGATCTGCTTTCTCCATAGTAAGTTTTTGTCCTATTAATTCTGTTTTCCAGGGAACTCCACCTATTTCCAAAACCATTTTATTTGTTTCTTCTAATCCTTCTCTAGCATTTTTCCTATCATCGGGATCTGCTCGATTAAAGGGGAATGTTACAGAAAACATGACAGCATGACCACTTCCTATAATTCTGCACAATAACGATGGGACTAACCCATATTTTTCTGAAATAATTACTCCTTTCTCTATTGCTTCAGGAATTTTTTCTAATGGAATAAAGGATCCCACATATTCGAAACCACCTCCCTTCCTCCAGTCTGCTGCAAAAGCAGCGGTATACTGGGGGTGATCCATCATATAACTCCTTGTTTGAGCTGGTACTGGGGCCGCTTGAATGTTATTTTCTTTAAATATTTTTTGAATCGTTGATTTTTTTAAATCCATTTCTTCTTTTGAGTTTCCGGCGATATATACCATAACTATGCAAAAATTTTTCATATTAATGGGGGTATGAGAATGTCCTATCATAATATCTTCTGCGAATTCGGTATAAGTTATTTTAGACATTAAGTTTGGGAGCCCCCCAAAATCCTGAGTTAACCCAAAGATAAGATCCCGTTCTTTAGGATTTGGATATAATTTTATCGACACTCTTGTAATAATACCAGTTGTACCGAAACTACTCGTGAATAAACCAATTAAATCTGGGATAGGTGACTTTGAGAACCAGTATTTTGAAATTGCACACGAACCAAATTTAGCTATTTCTCCCGTCGGTAACACTACTTCCAATCCATTAATCATCCCTGCATGGTGTCCATACTTCTGGGAGAGAGAACCTGATCCGTGAATTAGTACGTTCCCTGCGACCGTTGCTGATGTTGGTGCGTCAGGGATCGGAGCTTGTAAATCTGGATAATGTTCTTTCAAGTATGACACTAGTGATCCCGTTGTTACACCTGCTTCTAAAACAGCATATCGTCCTAAACTATTAATTTCAAGAATTCTATCCATTCTTTTCATATCCAATACGATTCCCCCATGAACAGGAAGAATCAATCCACTGAGAGTAAGACCACCTCCCATTGGGATAAGTGGAATACTTTCAGTATTTGCTAATTTTACAATTTTTTGAATTTCCTCTGCTGAACGGGGCATAACTACAAAATCAACTGGACGAGGTTCTGAAGCTCCAGGATCTTGAGAATAAATATATAAATCCTCTGCTTTATTTGATGCAAAATCCTTACCTACAATACCCTCTAAACTATTTAAAATTTCTTCTTTATTCATTTTAGACATACTGGATAAATCAATAAATAATAAAGAGTTATTTCCAGAAGTATTTATAATTAATTAATAATCATTCAAAAAAGAGATAAATAGAATAGAAAAAAAGGGAATGTCTTATACTTCAATTAAGTCTCTACTGGCAATAATATTTACTTCTAATCCTATTACGTTCTTTATTAAAACATCTCCCATCTTAATAGGGGCTTTAATTTTCCTTTTTGCTATTTCTTTTAAGGTTTCTTGAAGTTTCTCTTTAGGAATGGGTTTATCTGTTCTCACAGGTACTAATGGGAGGAATCCGTTTTCTACTCTCATAGTCGTTGTTAGAATTCTCTTTGGGGCAATGAATTCATCTCTGGCATAATCTTCACCCCTTTTACAAGAATGTCCTTCAATAATTAACTCCCCGTTAATGTTTTCAACATGAACGAGACAACCTGTTGGACATACAATGCAACGTATATCCTTTCTTCCTTCTGGAAGCTCTGATTCCGACATATTTTTTTCCTCCTATTAATCCTCTTCAATCAAAACCTCTGGTCGAGGTATTACATCAACCATTATACTTTTACAATCAGGATCTATATTAATTTCATTAAAGTTAATTTTAATTTCAAGCATTTCGCTTGGAATCACGTATCTTCTCTTCCTTTTATATAAAATCCTATTCTTATCATCTTTAAACTGAATTTGAATTCGTCTGTCAGGTCTTTTTACTCGAAAAGAAAAGATGATATCCTTTCCTAAATCTGATTGGTTAATTAAATCGGGTTTAACATAGCTAACGTTTTCTCCCGCACTACAATAAATTTGTTTCGGTTTCTCTATTTTTTTCCCATATCGATTTTTAACATATTCGACGGCATTAAAACCTGCTCGTTTTGCTTCTGCAGTTACTAAATCAACTAAGTCATGTACTTGTAACACATTCCCACATGCAAATATTCCTTCTAGAGTTGTCTCTAAATTATTATCTATTAATGGGCCCCCCATTTCTGATATTTCAGCTCCCGCTTCCCTCGTTAATTCATTCTCGGGTATTAGCCCAACAGATAATAATATTGTATCACATTCGATAAACTTCTCTGAACCAATAACTCTATCAAAGTTGCGATCAACCTTAGATATTGTAACTCCTTGCACTCTATCCTTTCCATGAATTTTAGTGATGGTATAACTTGTGATAAGCGGGATACCATAATCTTCTAAACATTGAACTTCATTTCTGAGAAGACCGCTAACATAAGGTTGAATCTCCACGACAGCTTGTACTTTACAACCTTCCCATGTAAGGCGACGGGCCATAATCATCCCAATATCACCACTACCTAAAATAACATAACTTCTCCCGGGTAAATACCCTTCAATATTCACAAATCTTTGTGCTTGTCCCGCAGTATATACGCCCGCTGGCCGAAACCCAGGAATATTGATAGCTCCTCTGGTCCTCTCGCGGCAACCCATTGCAAGTATTATTGCTTTAGGTCTTATTTCAATTAAACCGTCCATATTGTTTACGGCATATACAGTTTTTTCAGGAGTGATTTCAATTACCATAGTGTCTAATTTATAGGGAATTTTAAACTCTTCAATTTGATTAATAAACCTTTGAATGTATTCGGGACCAGTTAACTCTTCTTCAAATTCGTGGAGTCCGAATCCATTATGAATACATTGAAGAGTAATTCCTCCTAATTCTTTGTCTCTCTCTAAAATTAACACATCTAGATCTGCTTTTTTAACTACAATTGCCGCAGCCAAGCCAGCAGAACCTCCCCCAATAACTACTACATCGACATCATACGATTTCATTCCCTAATGTCACCTCGCGATAAATCTCTTGAAATAAATTCCTTTGTTTTTCCGACTAGTAAATTTGTATCATCTCCTCTTTTAGTGATTTGTTCAAAAGGTATCTTCAACTCTCTTGACAAAATCTCCATTACTCGCGGTCTACAAAATCCTCCAGTACAACGTCCCATACCAGGTCTACACCGGAACTTGACGCCATCAATTGTGGTTGCCCCTACTGGAGCTCGAATAGCATTTATTATCTCCTTTTCGGGTATCGTTTCACAACGACAAATAATTCTTCCCCAAGCAGAATCTTCTTTTATTTTCTTATCAAGTTCTTCTCTGGAAAATTCATTGAATCTTTCAGGTTTGGGTCGTATTGGGTTATAATCTTCTTTTTCTTTCAATTCTACTCCTAATAATTCAAGATATTCTATTACTTTTTCAGCTATGGCAAAAGTTGCTGTTAATCCAGGTGATAAGATACCCGCTACATTAATAAAACCATATACATCAGTATTATCGATAATAAAATCATATGTATTAGGAACAGCTCTAAGACCCGCGAAATTTTTGATGGAACTTCTTAATGGGAGACTTGGGACTAATTTTCTCCCTCCTTCTAAAATCTCCTTCAAACCCGCGATAGTAGTCGATACGTCCTCACGATCAGTAATATTTTGAGCATTAGGTCCAGCAAAGGTATTCCCATGTAGAGTTGGGCAAATTAATATTCCTTTTGACACTTCAGTGGGCATGGGAAAGAGAATTTTGTTTAGTTGAATCGCATTCCTATCAAATAACACATATTCACCCTTTCTGGGCAGAATGTTAAAATAGTCTAGTCCCAACATATTAGAAATTTGAGCTGCATAAAGTCCCGCAGCATTAATCAAATTTTTACCTTGGAATTCACCTTTATATGTTCTTATTGTAAATGTATAATCTTGATGTTTAATCTTAATTACTTCTTGATTCCTGAAGAATTTAACCCCATTGTTAGCAGCATTGTCAGCTAATGCGAAGGTTAATTCATATGGACTCACTAAACCCGCAGATGGAGCATGTAAAACGCCAACAACATCATCAGTAATGTTAGGTTCCATTTTTTTAATTTCTTTTTTATCCAGGATTAGTTCTAAACCTTTTATACCATCTTCGATTCCCTTCTTTCTTTCTTCGTCCAAGATTTTGATTTGATTGTCTTCTAGAGCTACTACAAAAGAACCTATTCTTTTAAATGGGAAATTAAGTTCTTTTACTGCTTGAGTATAAAGTGAATTTCCTTTTATAGCCATATGTCTTTTAATATAGTCTCGAGGGGATGCATATCCAGCATGGACTACTCCAGAGTTAGCTTTTGTTGTTCCAGATGCAATTTCTGCCTCCTTTTCAAGTAAACAGACTTTAAGGTCATACTTGGCGAGTGTTCGAGCAATGCAACAACCTGTGACTCCACCACCGATAATAATAACATCGTAAATCATAGGAATAATCCCCTTTTTTTTATTATTTCATTCGAATAACCAGTATTAGTTATAATTACTAATTTTGAAAAAGATATAAATATCTTTTAAATTAATTGCAAGGAAATAATATATATATATTTCTGGGATTTTTTTTAAAAGGAGGGTGTTTTATAAGAGATAAATCAAAGTAAACCAGAGGATATTAAAAATTACAGCAGCAACTATCAAGATTTTTGTCAAAGGATTGAATATCGTGCTTTTTAATGATTTAGTTAATTTTAGTTCTGATTCACTTGCAATCAGATCTTTGACCTGACTATAATTTGGGTTCATCTCTTTCTTCAAATGTATTGATCCTAAAAAACGTGGATTTGATAAATTTTTAATAAGGTAGTCCATAATATTTGAAGGTATAAATCTAGATCTATCTGCATTGTTCTCAATGGTTTTATCCATATCGTTTTTTTTCTCTTTCATGTGTCTTGTCACTTAAATGATATCTAAATTCTCTTAAAATTTTTATGGTTATGAAATCTAAATCCATAGTGTTTAAAAGATTTCAATTAAAAAGATATAGTTAAAAATTATACCTGCGTTATTTAGATTCATTTTCAAGGGAACTTTTTATAGCATCTAAAAAGTTATCAAAAAGATCTATATTACTATCCCAATTCTCTAACATCTCTTCGGGGTATAAATCAAAAAACTTCGTGGAAACTGTCCGTATTTCATTAAAAACTTTCTTTGCTTTAATTTTATTGGATGAGCTTGCCACAAATAAGAATTTGTTTTGCTTAACTATCGAGAAACGTATATTGCTTAATTCAAAATTGGTCATTCCTTCGTTAGTTAGCTTCTCTGCAAAGGTGTTTAATGCACTCATAAGTGCACCGAAAAGCTGAGGATTTACCCTTGGATCGATAACTCGGCTATACACAGTGGTACCGCTTGCTGTTAATATCCATAAATCTCTAAGAACTTTTGCCATTAATGTCACAGAGGAAATTTTTTTTTCTTATTGTAAAACTATTGTTCTTTCTCTTTATTAAGATAACTTACGATCAATTTTAATATTATTTAGCAAAACAATAAAATATAACCTAAATTACATAAAGAAGTATAATAAAGTACT
>JAEOTL010000282.1 GCA_016839845.1 Promethearchaeota archaeon | reverse complement strand
ATTAAGTAGTATATTCTTGAATACTTGCCAATTACTTTCTTCATATTTAAATTCATTTAATTTACGGACTTTTTCAGTATATCTGCTCAATACCGCATAATCCACAATATCTCCTGTTAAAACGATAAAATCAATATTATTTTTAAGTACTTCTCTATTTACTATTTTAATAAACTTCCTAAATTGATTATTGGGATTAATTAAGCGTTTTCTTAAGGGGGTTTTAATTTCGGTTAATTGCTTCTCTTCAGGTGGCTTTTTCTGCTTAAGTTTTAGCTTTTTAGCAAACGTATCTAAAAAGTCGTCCACATCCTTTTTAATGGATGATTCTGTCCAGTTTTTAATACTGCTATAAATCCTATCGTTTCGATCTGCCAAATGTAAATCGGTTGCATGAATAAACTTGAAATTTGTCCAATCTTGTTTAGAAAGTACAATAGAATGAAAATTGGTTCTTTCATTTACTAAAACTAAATCAAACATTATAAAGTTTCTCTCTCCGAGAAAGTTTTGAATATCTTTACTCACTGTGAATCGAATCTGTACTCTATAAAATTTATTGAGAGTCCCAAATACCTCATATTTCCGTAAGTAATCTTGTGGGTAAAATGAATCTAAATAAGAGGGATCAGTAATTGGAATGGGGTAAACTTGTTTAACCTTTATAACCGGTGGAAAAAATGGTTTCCCCCTATAAGGGTGTACCCGTAATTTCTTTAATTTGTAATCGATATCATCCGATTTGAAATCAATATCTATTCCCTTCTCTTTGATTTCTTCATTAAATATTTTTGTTTTCTTTAACGTAGCTTTTTTTTTCTTTCTCCTTGCCCAGAAACTGATTTTTTTATCTATTATAGCTTGCTCTTTTTTTATTTTGTCGTAGAGTTTTCTTAATCTCCACATATAATCGAAAACAGGAAGTATTTTAATCTGTCCTTTTATTTGCGTTTCAAATTTGTTTGGATCTAAAACATCACTTATGATAAGCAGTTCGGCTTGCAATTCTTTCTCTTTCAAATTGGGATCAAAGTTCAAAAATAGAGGCTGACCCAAATTGGGATAAACTATCATAAAACGATGCTTCACTTTTTCAATCTCTAAAGTCAAATTCTAAAACTCTTTAACAGTTGTGAGGTAATTCACTTGAAAAATCATCTATTAATAACTAAATAATCGTAATTTAAAAGTATATTTTTATCGATAATAGAAAGCAAAATAAGACTAGAATTCTCGTTTCTTAGTCATTTGATGCGAGATTGATAAAAATTATATTATCCCCACGGATAACAATTGAACCAAGTTCTTCATGCTCCTCCCTAATATTACCCTCTTCATCTTGATATTCAAAAATCTGCTCAGCATTTTCGATAAATATATTCAAGTGTTCATCGAATGATCGTAAGAGGGCCCTAAAAAGTCGATTACGTTTTACTTTTATAAGGATTATTTGGTTTATAGAATCCATTAAATAATCAATAGGGCGATTTGATCTCGAGTAACCTTCACGCGACATTATAAGTAAGACTCAAAAAAACAATTATTATTAAAAAAACTATTATATTGTAATTAAATAAAAACAAATTAAAACCTTTTGTTATTTTAAAGTACTATACATAGGGATACAGATTAAAATCAATGATAAATTTGTCTAAGACCGAGAAGGGAGACCAAGAAGTAGTAACTTGCTGTGTTATGAATTGCCAGAAGGAAATCCCTATTGAAAAAGCTATAAGGATAGAAGATAAATTTTTCTGCCCTATCTGCGGAGTAGCATACTATAGGAAAAATCTTAATATTTAGGAAATTAAAGGCCCGTGGCCTAGTCAGGATAGGGCGGCAGCCTCCTAAGCTGAAGGTCGGGGGTTCAATGGTGAATTGCATTTAGCATTTCCCGAATATATCCCCCCGGGCCTGCTCTTTTTTTAAAAATTAGAATTATGAAAGAGATCTTAACTTTAAAAGATGTAGAGATAATTTTAAATATTAAACCCAATAAAATCTTATTCGGGATCAATTGTTGATTGTTAGAGAGGAAGAATATAGAGTCTAAAAAAGAAAATAAAAAAGGGATTTCAGAAAAAATCAAAAAATTTCATCCAAATATCAGACTTGATTATTTTGAAAAAATAAACACGAAAAGAAAGGCTTATTGGCTTGGATTTTTTTTTGCTGATGGATACATTTCCAATATTCGAAATAATAAAATCTTTGGGATTAGTGTTGGACTCCGTGATGAAAACATAATAAATAGGTTCATTAAAGAAATCGGAATAAATCCAAGATTTAAAAAGAAAATAGATGGTCAAAGAAAAGTTAGAATTCAAATTACTTGTGATAAAATTTCGAGCGATCTCCAAAAAAGTGGAGTAGTTATGAGAAAATCCAATATAATAGAATTACCAAAACTTGATAACCGAGACTTGTATTTATCATTCTTACTTGGCTATTTTGATGGTGATGGGACAACCGGGACTAGCAGAATAACAACTGGAAGTAAAAAATTCTTAGACCAAATTAAAGCTTATTTTAATATCGATAATAAAATTAGAAAGGAATATACTAAAGGTGAAATAGAAGGACGCCAATTTAAAGGTAAAAAATATATACTATGCTTAGGAGCAGAATTATTTAATGAAATGTTAGATAATTTCCATGATAGTATGATTCGGAAAAGGCATAGATTCAAAACTAACTTAGAGAGAATTGAGAAAATAAGGGAAAATGCATGGATTTCACACGAGCGAAAATTTATGGGAACCAAGGAAGATCTGAAAAATCTCATTTGGAAAATCCCGATGACAAAGATAGGAAAAATTTATGGTGTTTCTAGTAAAACGATTAAAAATTGGTGTCTGAAATGGGAGATCGAAACACCTACTAGAGGTTTTTGGGCTAAGCAATACGGGGGTAATAATTAAATTAACCTGTATTTTACTCTTTATCTGGATCAAAATTCTTCATCCATGGAAAATCATCCCCCCAACTCTCAAAAACATTTCCAAATCCTTCTTTTCTAAGAATTTCCTCCGTAATTCTAAGAAGGCGCTGTTGGGTTTTTGAATCTGCTGAGTCTAGTATTTTCATCAGTATGCTGATAATTTGCTTCGCATCTAGTGGGAATTTTGTTAGAGGAAATGTTTCAAGCTCCCATATCAGATATTTATAATAAGGTCTTAATCTACCGTTGTGGATTGCAAAGATTACATTGAGAAAACCAGGGATAGAGAGAGCAGCTTCTAACCGGGCTGCTTCAATATTACCATCTCGAATACATTTTAAAGAACGATACACAGAGTTAATATATGCATCTAAGGATTCAGCTATAAAATTTGAAAGATGCTCCTCTGGTACTTTAGCCAATTTATCTAAAATTTGTTGTATTTTTCCGTTCTTATCGATTATTGCTTTTATGTGAGCAAAACTGTATCTATCCCACATTTCAGCACTTCCCCAAAGAGCATAGTTCTCAAATTGGGAATAAGAAAATACAATTAAATCAAGACCTGGATACTTTCGAAATGGGTATTTTTCTTTATATTGACTAATAAAATTATCTTTTACAATAATATAGGTATCATAATCTGAATACTTCGTTTGAAATCCTTTACCTCGTGAACCTCCTAAGAAAAAACCAACTATATTTGGATCTTCTTTAGCTTCATTGCACAATCCCTTAAAGATTTCTGCTGGAGTAGTCATTTGATAAGAAGTTTTCGATTAATTTAAGAGATAATTAGTAAGAAGGTCAAAGGCTTTATTACCCTTTTCAAAGCTGAAATTATCTTACAACGATAGGCACCAATGTACATATCGAATCCTTGTCTTTAATAGAAAATATATAAATAACAAGCATTCACAAACAAATAATATCTATAAAAATAGAGGTGATTATTTGCCAAGAAAATTGTTAAGAGTAAATATGACTAATCTCGAAACTAAGTTTGAAGATCTTCCCGAAGGATGGACGGGACTAGGTGGGCGTGGAATGACATCAACCATTGTCGCTACAGAGGTTCCTCCTACATGTGATCCATTAGGTGCGCATAATAAATTAGTTTTTGCCCCAGGAATAGTAACAGGAACAAAAGCTCCAAATTCTGGGAGACTTAGTGTTGGTGGAAAATCTCCATTAACAGGAGGGATTAAAGAAGCAAATGCTGGAACACCTTTTGCTCAAAAGCTTGGAAGGATGAGAATTGGTGCAATTATAATTGAGGGAAAGCATAAAGGAGACGATTATTATCTATTAAAAGTAACTCCTGATAAAGCGGAATTTGTAAACGCTAATAAATGGTCAAATAAGGGATTATATGATGTTCATAAAGAACTCATAAAAGAATTTGGGGATAAAATAGGAATATGTAGTGTGGGTATCGCAGCTGAAATGTTGGGGGCGATGTCGGGAGTTTGTTTTAATGACCCTGAAGGACTACCGAGCAGATATGCTGGAAGGGGTGGACTTGGAGCCGTTATGGCCTCGAAAGGCTTAAAATTTATTATAGTCGATGAAACAGGAGCACTTGGAGTAGAAATTGCTGATAAGGAAATTTTTAGTCAGGGTATAAAAAAACTCAGAGATGCCCTTCAAGCCCATGATGTTACTAAAACGGGAGGTGCCTTAAATTCCTACGGAACTAGCGTATTAGTGAACATTATAAACCAGGCTGGAGGTTTGCCGCAAAGAAACTTTTCCAGTGGACAGGATGACAGAGCTGAAAAAATATCAGGTGAAGCTAAAGCGGAAGAGATTAAAAAACGTGGAGGCGTTCGACCCCATTTCTGCAGTCCTGGTTGTATCATTCAATGTTCTGAAGTTTGGACGAAGCCTGGCGGTAAAGATCCAGTCGGAGTATTAGAATATGAGTCTGTTTGGGCATTAGGAGCAAATTGCGGAATATATGATTTAGATACCATCGGAGAACTTAATCGTGCTTGTAACGATTTAGGTGTTGATACCATTGAAGCAGGTACTACACTTGCAGTCGCGATGGAAGGAGGATTGGCTAAGATGGGTGATGAAAAAGGTGCATTAAACCTTATGGAGGAGATTCGAAAAAGAACTCCTACCGGAAAGATTTTAGCTAATGGTACAGAAATCACTGGAAAAGTCCTTGGAGTGACAAGAATTCCTACCTCGAAGGGTCAAGGATTTCCAGCCTACGATCCAAGAGCAATAAAAGGAATTGGAATAACATATGCAACTACCCCGATGGGTGCTGATCATACTGCTGGTTATGCTATTACATCCGAGATCTTAGGTATTGGTGGTAAAGTAGATCCAAGAGATCCAAAAAAAACCGATATTTCTAGAGATTTGCAGCTTGCTACAGCAGCAGTAGATGCTTCGGGATATTGTCTATTTGTAGCATTTGCAGTTTTGGATATTGCTGAAGGATTAGAGGGTATAGTTGAATCATTAAATGGTGTGCTTGGAGCTAATCTAACAGTTGCTGATGTAGGTGTAATAGGGAAACAGATAATTGATGCTGAATTGGAGTTTAATAGAAAGGCTGGATTTACATCAGT
>JAEOTL010000281.1 GCA_016839845.1 Promethearchaeota archaeon | reverse complement strand
TTTTAGCTAACCTTTCATTCAAAATTGGAATTGGTATTCCAACACCAATTAACATTGATGTCCCATACTTTTCATAACTGACACCACGTATAAATTTTGGATTCATTTGTTTCAGATCTCCCTTTACAAATATTGTTCCCATTCTATTTCCAGGACAATGTTGAGTTCCCTCGCCAATAACATATCCGATACCTCCACCAAGAAAGATCCTGGTCCCCATCCCTATGGTTTCATAATCGGGATCATTACTTAATGGATTCAAGCATCCTGCTCCCGCATAATGGGCATTTCCAAATTGAGGTAATAGTTTACCCATATATGTATATAACGTTTTATCAGAACTATTTACAGCACATATATATCTCTGATAGGCGTTTCTTGGATTGCATAATATCGCTTGATTAATGTCCTGAATGGTAATTTCTGTGTCAATATTTGCTAGTGGATAACAATCTGTAGTATATGAATTACCTTTTAATCTTACTGACTTTCTTGAGACCAAATCTTCAATGACGTGGCCCCCACCATATTTAAAAGGCTTCACTTCCGACATCCTTGTACATCCTATATAACAATCAACGGCAGCATTTCCATGATATGCCTCTACATCATTTAAAAACAATTTATTAAACTTAATAGGGGGGTCACTATGTCCAAAATTGAGAAATGCACCACTTGAGCACATCGGACCAAAAGTTCCAGTTGTTACTACATCAACCTCTTCAGCTGCTACCTTGACTCCTTTATCCTCCACAATCTTTATCATCTCTTCAGCTGTTACTACTACAGAATTGCCATTTTTTATTTTTTCATTAATTTCTTTGTAACTTTTTGTCAAATTAGCACCTATGCTTTGCTTTATACTATTATAAATAAGAAAATATGCAATATTTAAAATATTTGATTCAAGAAATATTCATTAGATGCATATAATATGCACTAAAATAATAACCAGTTTTGTTTTTTTATGAATTTAATGGGATAATTTTATCCATAAATATCCTGTTTATTAAAGGTTCGAGGGAAGGGATATCTTTTAATTGAATTTCTTTGTTCAATTGGTAAAATTTCTTAAAGGTTTGCCAAACTAACTCATCATTCTGTATTTTATCAATAAAATATCTAATCCTCTGCTGAGCTAGATATGACTGCCCTTTGAATACATAACACATTAAAAATGGTGACACAGAGTTCATAAGGAGTGTATGTTCACCAAAAGTAGCTCGATCGAGCCCTTCAGAGAACTTTTCGCTAATAAAAGAATTGATGGCAGTAAAAAAACCTCCAAAAAGATGATCTTCAAAAGCTTGATCTTCAGCAAATGATTGAGAGAATATTGGTCTTCCTCCTTCTGAGACGACTAAAAGAAGTACGGGGTCTTCATCTGAAAGTTCAGGAACGTCTATTGCTCGTTTTTGGATCATATTCTCTATTTGCTCATTTAACCGAGCAAATTCCATACGGTCTTTTAATGATGTACTTGATTCTTTTAAGTTCTCCCAAATATTTAACTGTTTAAGAAGTTCATCATGTTCATTTGATATCTTGGTAGCTAACAAATTAAGTCCGTACTTTTCAGCAATTTGCTGCCCTTGTGTCAATAAACGTCGAGCTTCTTTCAAATCCAATGATAATAAAGCCAATTTGGCTTGCAACAGGTAAGTTTCGCATAGAATCGAGTATGAGTGAGATTTTTCGGCTATATCTAATAATCGAGCAATAAGAGGGTTGATCTCTTCCAACACTTCTAGATCGTTAGTCATGCGTAATTCAATAAGGAGCAATTCACATAAGTTAGGCAGTGCTTTTAAAATAAGTTCAAAATCTGAATCCTCATCTTCGAGGAGTTGCTTTAATATTCCTTCAGCTTCAGCCCTATTACGGGTTCGTGAACTCTTTTTCAGTATTAAAGCTTTATTTAAGAGATAAAATAAATTAAGTTTTTTATCTTTCAATTGATTGTTCAATTGCTCAAAACGGTGAAGTAGTTGCTGTGCTCGTTCGAGATCGCCCTTTTCAATTAATACTTGAATTAAATAATCGTGAACGCTAGCCATATATCTTAAATTTCCCATCTCTTGATATAGTGCTGAAGCTTGTTCTAAACACTCTAACGCACGATCTAATTCTCCTCTCTGTCTATAGGCTTCCCCCAAAGAGTTAAGAATCCGTGGTACCATATATTTATTTTTAAGTTCATTGAAAATTGTCAAGCTCTGCTCTTGAATCATAATACTACGATCCAATTCACCTTTCATCGCATGTAAAAAGCCCATACCATTTAGAACATATCCTATACACCATTTATTACCACTTTCTTCGGCAATAGTTATACTTCGCTCGAAGTATTTTAAAGCACGGTCAAAACTGACATTTAAAAACATAAATACCCAGGCAATTCCTACAAGGGAAAAGGCAATTTCTAGTTTAGCACCAAGTTCTTCTCGCATTGATATACTGAGCTCAAACTGCTTTAATGCCTGGTCAGCATCCCTTGTTTGCGTGTAAAACCATCCTTTAAGAAAAGCTATATAAGCTTCTCTTTGCTTGTAGTCTGCTGGTAATTCTTGTGTTAAGGCTTTTAGAAGTTCTTCTCCCTGCTTAATGATATCGTAAAGTTTATCCCATGGGCCTATCCATACTAAAGCATTAGCCATTATTAGTAAGATATCAACCGATAGGAGGTTTTTTCCTAATCCTAAACTCTCTCTATACGTTTGTTCTGCAAGCTCGACAGCATCTTCCCATAAACTTCTCCAATTTAGGAGCTCACACTTGAGGAGATGACACAAAACTAAATCATTAAGAGTGTTTCCTCCCTTTTCCTCGAAGTTCCTAATTAATTGGTCCGCTTCATCAAACTTACATTCATCAATGAGTTGTTTTACTCGAATTAAATCCTCAGGTTTGTCTTTTTTTAAGACTATTTTTTCAGTCATAGAAAATACTAAGTCTGGAATACTATTCTTCGAATATAATATACAATATGATAAAATATTATATTAATCTACTTAGACGGTAATGATAC
>JAEOTL010000280.1 GCA_016839845.1 Promethearchaeota archaeon | reverse complement strand
TTGAGTACTACAAAAGATAATGACTCCCCCAAGCAAAGAAGATTGTCTTCTCGCCTACTGAGAATTCCCATTTTTAGACCAGTCATGGTGCGAACCACAGATCCCGAGAACTCGAACGACGTTCGGATTCCAATCAATGAGTCATTGGGCACGTACGAGAACCAATCGATACCTCTCGCAGTTCTCGAATACTTCATAAACAAGGCAAGTGACGTCTATATCTTCTCTATGTGTCCCTGTCGATCGATGGCCAATTGCAAGAATTATGACCCATCCATCGGTTGCATGGCCCTGGGTAAGGGAGCCCTGAGGATGAATACTTTTGGAAGGATCGGTACTAAAGAAGAGGCATTGGAACGATCACGAAAGGCTGTTGCAGCAGGTCTCCTGCCTTCTCTGGGTAGAGTCAAAGCCGATACGATCGTCTATAGGGCACTGCCTGAGCAGGGCGATCTGATGCACATCTGCTTTTGTTGCCCTTGTTGCTGTGTCGAGGCGAGTGGTAAGGATTCACCGAAGTATCTGAAGGGGTGGCATAAAAAGATGGAGGGTGTGTCCGTCACTGTTAATTCGGATCTTTGTAAGGGATGCGAACAAGAATGTCTAGAGGTGTGTATATACGGTGGAATGGAGGTCATTGACAACAAAGCCGTGATAGACCGGGAGGGCAAGGATCGCTGCAAAGGCTGTGGCAGGTGTGAAAGGGTTTGCCCGACTGGAGCGATAACTATTAACATTGAGGATGGTGGAGTGGATAGAATGATAGCTCGCATAGAATCCCACGTTGACGTCACTTAGAAGGATGACAAGCAAGAGCAGCCCACTATAAACTTTAGAGGAGTTTAAAAAAAAAAATTATGTCTTATCAGTTGTTTTAACTAATCCTAGATTAGTCTACTGTAACATGGGCATTTAATTCTTTAATTAACGCATCAATATTACTTGAGTCATTGAAAGTTATAGAGATTGCATCGCTAGGGCAAGCTTCCACACACCTTCCACAACCTAGACATCGGTCCGTAATATGTGCTATACCTTCTATCATTTCATTCCCATTCCAAACGCAAGCGTCAATACAATCTTCACATCCAATACAAGCGTCGTCATCAACCACCACATTAAGCCCTTCGATTTTTTTTATAAATTTAAGCTCATTTGTGGCATGTTTCAGAATTGGAATATCGACACAGCAGCAAGGACAACAAAAACATGCAGACATAAATTTTCCTGTATCTTCAATACCAGCCCCTACAGCCTCATCCATGGCTCTTCCAAGTAGTGGAATCAAACCATCATCAATAGCCTTTTTCACAAGTTCCAAGGCTTCTTCCTTTGTTGCAACGTGCTTTCTTTCTTTATCAATCGGCAAATTCAATGTGTCATCGCCCATGTTTAGGCATCCTATCGAATGATCGTGATGTTGACAGTTTTTACTGACTCTACAGCCACATTTATTCAAAATGACGATGTTGCTCGCTTTATCAATGAAGTGTTTAAAGACTACATACGGTATAACTTGGTTTTCATACGTTCCAAGCGACTGATTGATTGGGATGAAATATCCAATATCCTCCTCAGACATTCGTGTTGCCACCAATTTTCGAAAAATGGGTAATTTTGATACCATATAAGGATGATATTCCCTCTCTTTATTAAATCGAATGGTTATAAAAGGCTTATTAATTCTTACGTTCTTTTTTCCTGTTTCTGTTTCGATCACCTTCCATGAATCTGTGTAATATACTTTGAAATCTCCCTTATAACCCGGACCGTAATCAAAATCAAAGATTTCCCCTCTTAAGAATCGAAGTGCTAATTCTTTATTCCTGATTACCAAAGAAATATCGGGGTTCTCTAAATTTTCTCCGAACTTGTAAGATATTGAATCTTTCTTAAAGATTTGAGATCCTCGAATTTTAAAAGGTAGTTTCCATTGGACGTGTAGTTCCCCAATAGTTTCCATATCTTTCTCATAAATTTTGTCATTCGGTGCTTTTTTCTCTTGATCTTTCAACATTTCTAAAAATGCTGATTCGATTTCTCGTTTTTCCACCATAATATCCCTTAACTTCGTTTTAACATTAGTTATTATCCAAAATCTAAATTAATATTTAAAGCTATTGCCATTGTCCATTTAAAAATGGATTTTAACCAAATCTATTCTCAAAAACATAATATTATATACTATTACAACCAAATATTTAAATAAAAAAAAATTTGATTAAAATGAATGAAACTATTAATTATACTGAATCTCTTGAAACAAGACATTCAAAATGGACCTTTCTTTCCAATGCTTTCGGTCTACTTTGCGCTACATTAATAGGTGCTATTCAAGGGTTTACGCTTTTCTATTATGAAGCCGTTGTTGGATTAAATGCAACATATATCGCTATCGCCATGTTTATCTTTCTGATATATAACGGACTTAATGACCCTATTATTGGTTTTTTAATCGATCGGAATTTGAGATTCACGAGAAAATGGGGAAGACGATTTCCTTGGATCGTCATAGGCATCGTCCCTTGGGTCTTATCTGTCGTTCTTCTCTTTTCAGCCCCAAATCTACCAAAAGATAGCTTTGGTAGCCTTTTAGATCCCTATATTTTGCCTGCTTTTGGGTGGCTATTATTATCATTGGTTTTAATTGATACCTTTGGCACGCTAGTGGGTGTTAACTTCAAGGCAATTCAAATGGAAAAATTTCGGACAGAGCACGAGCGTAATAGATTCTCAAAATATTATGCCCCTATGGACATCTTAGCTATTCTCCTTGGGATGTTATTACCTCCTCTTTTTACTGATATGATACCTGGCGATGCCTTTGCCAGTTATAGCATGATGGCAGTGATACTCGCCGTAATAGCTCTTTTTTTCGCTATTTTGTCTCTTCCTGGTAACCGTGAGGATAAAATAATGATTGATAAGTATTATTCACCTGATTCTGTGAAGCGAGCGAAATTCTTAAAAGTCCTTAAAGAAGCTATAACAACGAAAAGTTACGTGGTATGGATTATATTTAATGTATGTAATGGAATATGGATAGCCCTTGTCATAACAAACATGTTATATACAACAACTTTTGTCTTACAGGTTAGTGGTGATATGTTTCTTATTATTTTAGGTTTAAATCTCGTAGGTACTTTGATATCTATTCCTATATGGCTCAGATACATTAGGAAAATAAACAATAATAAGAAAGCGTTCGTGGTTGCGGGGCTCTTATCATGTGCTGCGACATTTCCATTGACATTCTTTCAGGGCTTAAGTGATATCATAATCATGGCATTCATTCTCGGTCTCGCTCAGGGAGGCTTAAACTCATACATATACACTATAATCAGTCCAAGTGTAAATGAGGATGTTATTGTTAAGATGGGGAAAAATCAAAAAGGGATTCTCTTCGGAATTTCTGCAATGCTTCTTCGATTTGTTGCATTTATTGACGAGACTATTTTTGCGGGTGTTCACGATATCACTGGGTTTATAGCAGGTAATGATACTTATGCGGAAATGTTAAACGCAGTTACACTTGCAGGTGGTGATATGAATTTAGTACTTATAGGTATCCGCCTTATACAAGGTGTCATTCCAGCATTAGTTTTACTAGTGGGTATCCTAATTATGTGGAAGTTTTTCCCCCTAACTCAAGAAAGGGTATTAAGTAACAAAGCTAAGATGAAAGAACTCGGATTTTAATATTTTTAACCTTTTTTTCTTTTTTTATTTTATATTAGAAATAACTTTGGTTTAAGATGAAATAAATGAGAAAGCTCAATTTTCCAGTGCGGAAATCAGTTTTTTCAAAAGGTTTATTTTTTGTTTTAAAAATAATTTAGAAACATCAATTATTTCAATTTTTAAAATAAATATAAAATGTGAAAACATTGAAAGTGAAAATTAAGATTGGAGTTGTATGCTTAGCAAGAAAAACTTTTGATTATAATGCGGCAAGAGGTATTTTTGAAAAGATTCAATCTAACTTAGAAGTGATTGAAAATGTTGATTGGGAAATTCAGCCAGAGCTTATAATTGAAATTGAAGATGTCATAACAACAGCTCAGGAATTTAAAGCTAAAAATATTGATGGGATAATTTGTATAAGTGGAACTTTCGCATTGGGAAATTTGATTTTAGAATTAAATAAAATAATTCAAAAGCCAATTTTATTATGGGGTTTAGAGGAATTACCTTACGATGGAGGCAAAATTAGACTCAACTCTATCTGTGGGATCAATCTGAATTCCAGTAACTTGTATAAAGCGGGAGTAAAAAATTATCAAGTTGTAATTGGAAGCGATGTAGATGAAGATTGGTTAGATGCATTACGAATAATTAAGGCATTCGCGACAAGAAAAATAGGGATTTTGGGTTATAGGGCGAAGGGATTTTTTAATCTAGATATTGACGAACTGGATTTGTATAAAGAACTTGGAGTTCTAATTGAACATTTCGAATTAAGTGAAATCTATAACTTTGAAGTTGACTTAGATAAAATTAAGGAAAGAATAACACAAGTTAAAAACGTTTTTGATGTATCTGAAATATCTGAACAACAACTATTTAAAGTTGCAGAACTTACAAGCAAATTTGACAAATTTATGGAATTGAATCATTTAGATGCTTTAACTATAAGATGTTGGCCGGAATTTGCTGCCGATTTTGGCATTGCTCCCTGTGCTGCAATGTCAATATTACAATCAGAAGGAAAAATATTAACTTGTGAAGGAGATATACTCGGAAGTCTTTCTATGTTAGCCCATGCGGCTATCGGAGCAGAAACTCCTTATTTAGCAGATTTTTCTCAAATAGATCTTAAGCATAATTTTGCCTTATTATGGCACTGTGGAGTAGCTCCTTGTAATCTTTGGGATGGAAAATGTAACCGTTCATTAGACACTTATTTTGCCGGAGGGAAAGGAGTGACAGCAGATTTCGTTATGAAATCTGGACTGGTTTCTTTGTTAAGAATTGATTACGCTCCTGGAGAGTATCGTCTCTTTTTACAGAAGGGAAAGATAATTCCTATGGAAAAAGAACTAAAAGGTACTTATGCTAAAGTGATTTTTGAAAATCACGTAAAAGATGTTTTAATGAAAATAATAAATAATGGAATAGCACACCATATTTCTGTAGTATATGATGTTTTTACACAACCATTAGAAATATTTGCTAAAATTAAAGGTTGGAAAGTAATTAAATAAAAAGCTATAGGTAAATTGATGTTAAGATTACAGTATGACGAACTTGGTGATGGATTTACAATTTATTTTAAGGATTATCCATTTCTAAAACACAATCAAAAAGATCCGTGTTTTACAATTGGTAAAGGAAAAGCTAAATACAAAATGCATTATGGAAAATTTAAAATTAGAGAGAAAATAATCATAAAAATTCCCTTACAGAGATTTGAGATAGTAATTAATGGAGAAAATGAAATAGAGTTAGAATTCAAAAATACGGAAGTAGAAAAGCTTAAAGTTGTTATCCTAATAGAAGATGATACATTAAAATTAAATTTTTATTGTTCTTATCCTGAAATAAATAGATTTTGGATCAGAATTCAAGCTACCGAAGATGAAGCGATATTTGGGTTAGGTGAACAGTTCTCTGAAGTGAATTTTAGAGGAAAAGAAGTCCCTCTGTTTGTTGAAGAACAAGGAGTTGGAAGGGGTGATCCTCCAATTACAGGGTACTGGTATAGCACGTATCATCCTCAACCGACTTTTGTCTCATCTGAGAATTACTATTGCCACTGTACAAGTACAAGTTATGCGAAATTTAATTTTACAAATAAGAAATATCATGAGTTATATATTTGGAGTATTCCTGACGAAATTATAATAGGGAAATTTAATACTACTCTCGAGACAGTAAGTAACTTAACAAATTTACTAGGAAAACAACCAGTTCTACCTGATTGGGTTTATGATGGTGTATGGCTTGGAATTCAGGGTGGTCATGAAATCGTAGAACAAAAGATTAATGTATGCTTGGAAGGCGGTGTTAAAGTCGTAGCAGTCTGGTGCCAAGACTGGCAAGGGATTCATATGCAAGGCCAACAAAAACGATTAATATGGAATTGGAAATATGATGAAGAATTATACCCGGATTTACCCTCTTTTATAAAACAATTAAATCAAAAAGGAATAAAATTTCTCGGGTATAATAACTCTATGTTGGCCAAAGGTGTTGAACAATATGAGGATGCTATTAAAAAGGGATTATGCGTAAAAAACAAAAACGGAAACCATTACAAAATTATTACTGATAGTGGAGAAAAAGCACTTCTTGATCTTTCAAATCCTGATACAATCAAGTGGTTTAAAGAGATTATAAAAGAAAACATGATAAATATTGGATTATCCGGCTGGATGGCTGATTATGGAGAATATTTACCAGTTGATTCAGTATTGCATTCTGAAGAAAGTCCTGAAACATTCCATAATAAATATCCTGTTATTTTTGCCCAAGTTAATTTGGAAGCAGTTCAAGAAATGGAGAAGCAAAGCGAAATTGTATTTTTTACAAGAGCAGGATATTCAAACGTTTCAAAATACACAACTTCAGTTTGGGCTGGAGATCAACTTATTGACTGGAGTCTGGGGGATGGATTAGGTACCGTCATCCCTGCAGGAATTTCGATCGGCATTTGTGGAATAGGGTATTATCATTA
>JAEOTL010000279.1 GCA_016839845.1 Promethearchaeota archaeon | reverse complement strand
GTAATGATAAGACCTGAATTTGCTCCAAAGATCCCAGAATTAAGACCTACAAGAATACCTAAAATAATTGTTAAAATGAAGAATAATTTTGAATAGGGTTTTATTGTAGTATTTCGATCATCAACTACTACATTTGTGGAATTATCCTTATTCTTTTTAAATTTCAACCCTATTTTTTGTACTAATTTATTTAACGTTTCTGCTGTTGGAAATCCCCTGTTAAGAATAGTAAAACCTAAGACTATAATGAATAACGGTATGAACCACCCAAATATTATTTTTAGTTGTGTTGCCATTAAAATATATACTCCTAAAAGAGCTGTAGATAATGAGATCGCCAATAAAACAGCCAAATTTTTATATATTTGGAACTGTTTCTTTCTCACATAATTTATCGCAACTGGTATAGCACCTATAAGATCGTTTAATACGTTAATAGCTATCGCTAAAAGTACATCGCCTGTAATTAATAAAATGAGAGGGAGAACTACTCCCTGACCTGTTTGACCTATAAAACTCAAATTAATTCCCACAAGGATACCAATAGTAATTAAAAGTATAATTTGATATATTTCTAAGACCAAAAATAACCAAACCTATGATTTTTTTTAATTTCTTTAAATGATTTATTAAAAATCATTTCACTTTATAATCTTTTGAAATAAATTTTTAATAATCGAAGAAATAAAGAATAGTATAAAAAAAACTCTGAATATCTTTTATATAATTATTATCGTGTGCTTTGAATAAACATCTGTTCCTTTTTTTGTTCTTTTTCCCACTTTTTACGTTCAGAACGCAGCTTGAATAGATCTATATCTTTGAAAATCAATCCTTCTTCTTTTGCGGGGACAAGTCGCTCAGTCCGGTCTTTTTCTGGAGTATAAATGAGAGATTCTCCAAATTCTCCAATGTTGGCGAAAAATGAATAGGCATAAATGGATCGACGGGCGTCAAAATGGGCTGCTTTAAAATCTGCTGTAACTGGAGTAAACGCGGGATTAAGAATTATATCTATTGGGGGTTCAAAATTTTTCAATTCTACTCTGAGATCCATATCAAGAAAATCTCGACAAATCACAATAACTATTCTTCCATATTCTGTATTACAAATGATTGTTTTGCGTGGTATCATACCAACATCTATTCCTTCTTTGAAGTGTTTTCCAGCCTCAAAACTAATAGTTGCGGGAATATGCTTCTCTTGTTCCCAGAGAATACCCTCTGTTCCAAAAACCAAACTAATATTTCTTTTTGTTTCTGTATCATGAAAAGAGCCTGGAACAATATACATATCATACAATTTAGCCTGATCTGCAATTTCTTTTAGAACTTCCCCGTAGTTCAGATCAATAGTCATTTCTGGGAAGAGTAGAATATTGACTCCTTCACTGTGTGCTTTTTCAATCATGACTTTAACTTGAGATCTTATTTTTTCAATCTCATTTTCTCTAATTCTTAGCAGACCTGAAGCACTCATTTCATAGAGTTCATCCATTATATTCCCCTTCTTAGACACACCTATTTGGGCAATACCAACCCTGCATTCTCTTCTTTGAACTTTAGAATATTCTTTAACCAAATCTTTATAAATAAGTTCATACTTTTTTCTTTCCATTCTCTCCATGGTAACTCGAAGTTCCTCTTCAGTGAACCGCCGAGCTTCTCCTAGTCTGGGAGATTGGCTACTTTCAATAGGACAAGAAGGAGCAACTATACCTATAGTACTTCGAGAAATTGATGGTTCTTTTATAGTATTTAAAGCGGAAAACAAGATGGATTCTTCCTTCTCTACTCTGTTTAATCTGTCTTGAACCTCAATAACTTTATTCTTATATCCCGCTTTATTAAATAATTCTAAGGATGACTTTAAATAATTTGAACCAATGCTCAATAACCTTCCTTTTTCATTGATATCCATTTCTTTATCAGCTTGAATTAAGTGCCAAGCAGCATCAAAATATATCGAAGTAGCTAAAGCCCAATTTGCTACATTTTCAAAACCACTTTTACCATAAGAGGAAGCTGCCTTATTTAACATCAATTTTACTTTAGGATATAGATCCATTTTCCTATTAATATCTGTTGACTCATCAAACCTGCAACTTAAATCAAGAGCTTGACAAAATGCTGAATTACCTGAAGCCAATAACTTTAATTTTGTATCAATAAAGAAATTACTAGCTTTTGTAAATAGGTTTGCAGCATAGTCAAACCTTTCTGGTTCTTCAAATTTTTCTCCAAGTTCCATGCTTTCCCATGCTCGACAAAGATAATATATTGCTTCAAGTTCCTTTCTTTCTCTTTCTAACTTATATCGTGTACACACAGTTCTAAAAACAGATGCTGCAATAGCAAATTTTTCCGCAGCTGTTGAGTGATCCCCCGCTTTCCCCAAGATTATAGCCTCCTCTAGATTAATTCTAGCATTACAATAATTTATTCTTACTTTTGCGACTTTCTGAAGTTTATCTATTCGTACCCTTTCAGGTTGTCCTTCAGCTTTTTCAAATGCTTTTTCAAGTATTTTTATAACTTCTTCGAAAGCTTGAATTGTTAATTTATACTGATTGATTGCTTCTTCTTGTCTTTCCTGTTTACTTAATAGCTCTGCCTCTTCTAATAAAGCCCAAGCAGCATTATAGGATCCTTCGAAAGAATACCTAGGGATTTTTTGTAGAATTTCACTAGATTCTTCATAACTTTCCTTTGCTTTTAAATGACTTTCATTTCTATGATATGCTTTAGCCTTCTCAATCAAGTTCCAAGCATGAGCATAATCTATCTTTTCCTTAGTTCTTTTTTTAAGTAACCTATATTCAATGCTTTCCAATGATTTTTCATGATTTTCCTGAGCATTTAAATAATATTCTGCTGAAGATGTGTGATTTCCTAATCGATCCTCTATACGAGCAACATACTCATAGCTAGTACCTGCATAAGAATAAAATCCTCTTTCCAAGCTACTTCTGATTGCTTCAAGCAATTTTTCTTTTGAATTCAATAATTTATGATTATCTTTAGTTAAAATACCGAGTTCTTCATAAAGAAGCCCTAATCGCATTTGAGCTGCTATAATACCTGTCCGAGATTCTGTTCCAGAATCCATATACTTTTCAGCAGAATCTATTGCAGATGTCAGCATTTTAATTCTCTCTTCTTCATTTTCAGCGATGTCTGCTAGAGTTTTATAAGCTCTGTATAAAGAACCATATCCAAATGTCCGAGCATCTCCTCCTCCATATTGTTCTCCCATTTTACCTGCTTCATTTGCGTAATTAAGCAATTTTTCGATATATTGATTCTGTTCCTCTTTTGATGAGGTTAACTTCGCTAAGACAGCATAAGAAACAGTAAGAGCCATATATGAATAATTATCCAATATAGGAATTATTTTTAGATTTTTTAAAGCATATTCAATTGCTTTCTTAGCATAAGATATTCTTTGGAACGGTGTAAAAAAGCTCATCTGGGCAGTATTAGAATAATATAAACTTGGTAACCAATATAGCCCAAAAAGAATCGTAGCACACGCGAAAGAACCCGTTTGTTCAAAGCATTCCACAAATATCTTTCCTGCTCTTTCAGTCTCTTGAATGTCTTTAGTAATTCTATTTTGTAGATACATTATTTTGCCACTAAGAAAGGCATATCTGTTCAATCCACCAATTGAAGTTATTAAAGTAGCCTTGTCTTTTGTCTTTCTTGCATTATCTATGCTAATCTCTAAAAAATTCATCCCTTTATTAAAATATTTTCTCTGTTCTAAGTCGCTCTCACAAATTTTGAGAGCATATTCACAGTATACCATACCAATTTGACCATGTAAAACTCCAAGTAATAATATATCCTCATAGTTAGTATCATCAATGATCCTTAAAGCTTCTTCAAATTTTACCATTAAATCTCTATGTCTTCTTGCTTGAATATGCTTTTCATAAGAAAAAAACACATAGTGGCTCAAGTAAAACCAATACGACATAAAATATAAGAAATAAATTAAGTAATTCACATTTCCAATATTTTTTGAGATTTCCCATCCATTTTCAAAAAGATCAATAAATTTTTGAGAGAAAGTTTTAATTTCTTGAGGATTAGGACCAAGTATTGTTCTCATATTCAGAGCCGCAATTTTCCTTAGCACAATCCGAGCAATAGCTTCTTCATTTTTTTCTTTATTATAAATTTCATTTAGTTTATTATAGATTTCAATTGATCTGTCAATCGTTTTCTCCGCTTCTACTATAGGAATTTGATTGAACGCATTAAGTAGGAGTTTAGTAGCAGTGCATTCCAATTCTTCAGCTTTTTTCCCTAACTGCTTATAGAAAGATTCACATTTTTCAATGATTTTAAGTTCTAAACTATTAACTTCTATAAGTTGTTCAGTTGTTGAAACAGTAGGGAAGTAAAAAGAACTATAAAGGAAAAGTTCCATACAAATTTCCATTACTTTTTCTTGATCTTTATTGTCAATATAATATTCTACAGCTCGATCAAATAGCCTTACTGCTTCCAACCAGTTATATGTTTTTCTTTGTTCTCGGGCTTTATTTAATAGAGAAAGTCCGCTTTCATCCAATAAAGGCATTTATTATCAATTTTATGGTTTTATTTACTAAATTTCGACCTTATTCATCTAATATGATGATTAATAAACATTCAGTTCAATTTAAAATGTTTTACTTTTTCTTAGAAAATTAATTTCTCTTAAATTCAAAATATTTTAATGATTTAGGAAATTTTGAGTGATATTATTGTATATTTGATTTATAATAAATTTAACAAAAAAATCTAAATTAAGTGAAAAATTATGGCTGTACCAATAATTTTAATTGTTGCTTTAATCGCGGGGATAATCTCTATCGCAATGGCACTTTATTTTAGATATTTAGTGCTAAAAGAAGATCCTGGAAACGAAAGAATGGTGGAAGTAGCAGGATATATCGAAGAAGGAGCGAAAACGTATATTAAAGTTCAGTATAAGATCCTAGGGATCTTCGTTGCAGTTCTAGCAGTTGCTATGTTATTCTTACCATCCCCTTTAAAAGAAAGTGATACATATACCCGGTTATTTGCAGAGGCCTTAAATTGGGAACAAATGGTTGCTTATATAATTGGTGCTGTTGGATCTATGCTGGCTGGCTGGTTAGGGATGTATGTCGGTGTTAAAGCAAATACACGAGCTGCCCAAGGTTGCACGATAGGAACCAAAAAAGGATTTGATATAGCTTTTTTTGGGGGTTCAGTTATGGGACTCGCAGTAGTTGGAGTTGCTCTAATCGGAGTTTCAATTTTATATTGGATTATACCCGATCCTATGATAGTGCTGGGATTTAGTTTTGGAGCTAGTAGTGTTGCTTTATTTATGAAGTGTGGGGGCGGAATATACACTAAAACTGCTGATGTTGGTGCTGATTTAGTAGGGAAGGCAGAATATGATCTCCCTGAAGATGATCCACGAAATCCAGCAACTAT
>JAEOTL010000278.1 GCA_016839845.1 Promethearchaeota archaeon | reverse complement strand
GGATGGACAAGAAGTCCATGCTTATGTTTTCGAACCTATTACCTAGTAATTTAAGGTGTGAATTTGACATGTTTTCTAAAGAAGAGCTTGAAAAGATTAAAAAGAACAGGGCTGAATGGGAAAGAGAAGTTTTAAACAAGTTTACTGAAAGGGGAGAACGACAAGAAAAGTTTGAAACACCATCTGGGATTCCCCTTAAACACGTATATGGCCCTGAGGATATTGAAAACATCGATTTTCTGGAGGATCTTGGTTTCCCTGGGGTGCCACCTTTTACCAGGGGGGTGTATCCAAACATGTATCGCGGAAGAATATGGTCTATGAGACAGTACAGCGGTTTTGCTGATGCTTCTAAAACCAATGAACGATTTAAATATCTCATTTCGCAAGGACAAAAAGGGTTATCAGTTGCATTTGATCTTCCTACTCAAATGGGATACAACTCCGATAACGAGATATGTTTAGGTGAAGTTGGCAGAATCGGGGTTACTGTAAATTCTTTAAAAGACTTTGAAAAAGTTTTTGAGGGAATTCCCCTTGATAAAGTTTCTACAAGTATGACCATTAATGCTCCTACAGTTGTCGTTTTAGCAATGTACATCGCTATCGGCGAGAAACACGGCGTTAAACCTGAACAGTTAACAGGTACGGTTCAAAATGACATTTTAAAGGAATATATAGCAAGAGGGGCTTATATATTTCCCCCAAAACCATCTTTAAGATTAGTAGCAGACGTAATTGAGTACTGTACTAAATTTTTACCAAGATTTAATACCATTAGCATAAGTGGCTATCATATACGCGATGCTGGGAGTACTGCTGTTCAAGAGTTAGCATTTACTTTAGCTGATGGTATTTCGTATGTTGAAGAAGTTCTTTCAAGAGGTGTAGATGTTGATGATTTTGCACAGAGATTATCGTTCTTTTTTACTATCCACAGTAACTTTTTTGAAGAAGTCGCTAAATTAAGAGCTGCTAGGAGATTATGGGCTAAGTTAATGAGGGATCGGTTTAATGCTAAAAATCCTAAATCTATGACTTTAAGGTTCCATATTCATACTGGAGGGAGTACATTAACAGCCCAACAGCCCCAAGTAAACATAATCAGAGCAACTCTCCAATCATTAGCAGCAATCTTAGGTGGTACTCAATCCCTTCACGCATGTGGCCCAGATGAAGCCTTAGCAATTCCCACTGCAGATTCAGCAAGACTTTCATTAAGAACTCAACAAGTAATTGCGTATGAGTCAGGGGTCACAGATGTTGTTGATCCTCTTGGGGGATCTTACTATCTTGAACACTTAACTAAGCAGTTAGAGGAAAAAGCATTGGAATATATTGATAAAATAGATAAAATGGGCGGAATGCCTGTTGCGGTGGAAAATGCTTTTATTCAAAAAGAGATAATGAATAATGCCTATAAAGAACAAATGAGAATTGATAGAGGCATTAAAAAAGTAATAGGGGTGAACACTTTTCGTACTGATGAAGAATATAAAATATCGACATATAAATTTGATGAAGCTGCTGTGGAAACAATAATAGACGCTCTAGATCAAGTAAAAACAACCCGAGATGAAGATCTCGTCTTAAAAAAATTAGCTCAGTTAAAAGAAGTTGCGAAGTCGTCTGAGAATATTATGCCTATTATGATTGAGACTGTAAAATCTTATGCTACAATTCAAGAAATTTGTGATGTTCTGCGAGAAGTATTCGGGGAATATCAGTCACCTCAGATATTCTAAAGCCCTAATTATTCTAAAACTCTTACATTCAAAACTTCAAATTTTTTTGTAATACTGTCTTACATAAATTAATTGTATTCAAAACTCAATTTGAGGTTTTATGATAAATCATTCTTTAAAATCAAAGATAATTAGTATTTTTGGTGAAAAATATGTTACTGATGATCCTGTGGAACTGTATTGTTATTCTCATGATAGTTTTAGCCGTGCACTAAGCTGGGTTAAAGAAGACTACGAATTAAAAGCAGATATGGTAATTAAACCCCAAAATGCTGATCAGGTTAAGCAAATAGTAGATTTAGCAAATGAAGAACATTTCAAGATAGTACCACGCGGTGCGGGAACTAGTTTTGGAGGACAATTCTTACCCGTCGAAGGTGGTGTGATTATAGATTTTACTCGAATGAATAGGATACTAGAAATTAATACTGAGGATAATTATGCAGTTGTGGAACCTGGGGTGCTCTACAAAAATCTTGGCAAAAAATTACGAAATACTGATAATGGATATTGGATTCCTTGTAATCCTGGATCAGCTGAAGTGTGTACTATTGGGGGAATGATTGCAAATGATGCTTCTGGTGAATCCGTCATAAAATACGGGACAACAAAGGATTATGTGCTAAATTTAAAAGCTGTATTAGGAACAGGTCAGGCTATTCAATTCGGAAGGTTGGTAAAAAAGTCAGTTTCCGGGCTGGATTTGCTTAATTTATTTGTTGGATCTGAAGGAACATTAGGATTAATGACCGAAGCAACATTGAAGTTTCTTGCCCTTCCCGAGAGTTTTAAAACTGTCATTGGGTTTTTCGACTCTATTGAAGCAGCAGTTCATACAGCTAAGGAAATTAAAGATACATTAACCCCCATGTCCCTTGAACTCCTAGATCGAATAACTATCATGGGAATGAATGCGTATTTATCTAGGTTAACTCCAAGAATTACAATACGAATGGCAGAAGCGGCTCTTCTCATAAGATTAGATGGAGAGAGTGAGGTGACCTCTACTTACGCTAATAAAATTATCGAACTTCTCACACAAAGTGCTTCTTCATCAAATCCTGAAATATTTGAAGGGATCAAGCATGAATATTTATGGAAAGCCAGAGATGGTGCCGGTCCATCACTTGGTCGTCTTACTCCGTCAGTGCAAAATGTGGGGACCTATTTACCTGCAAGTTTAGACTTTTCAGTGCCTTTCAGCAATATTAATGAACTCATGAATAAATATGCTGAAATTATGACGAAGAATAAACTGGGAAGTATTAGATATGGTCATCTGGGCGATGGGAATGTTCATTTGATTTGCACCATCCCAATCACTTCAGAAGAAGATATCCAAAAACTGGGTTCAATTCAAACTGAATTAGTTAAATTAGCAATTTCATTAGGGGGATCCGTTACAGCTGAACACGGTTGCGGTGTGTGGAAAGCGCCTTATTTACCCTTAGAACATGGAGAGGAGGCCATCAATATTATGGGAAAGATAAAAGCGATATTTGACCCTAATAATGTCTTAAATCCGGGCAAAATTTATTCATATCCTAATAAAGTTTCAAATATTTTAGGCAAACTGGAGGATGATTGAAGATGAATGAAGAAGAAATTATGGGAATTGTTTGGAAATGCAGCCTTTGTGGCTTCTGTCCACAAGATAATGAGTGTCCCGCATTTGATGATGACGTGAGGTGGGAAAGCTCCTATGCTCGTGGTAAAATAGGAATTGTCCATGGAATGATCAAAAATCCTCACTTTGGATTCCAAAATAGTGAATTAACTCAGCAACGACTTTTTTCTTGTACAGGATGCGGTCATTGTCATTATATTTGCCCTTCTGGAGTAAATGTGCCAGAAATCGTTAACACTGGAAAGAAGATATTGGTAGATGCAAACAATTATCCCAAACCCCATGAAGAGATTGTTGAAAATATCAAGAAGTTCGGAAATCCGTTCGGAGAATCAGCTCCTCGAGCTCAAGAATGGGAGGATTTAAGAAATAATGTTGAAGCTGAAACCGTTTATTTTCCGGGATGTATGGCAATTTATCGAACTCCTGAAATCGCACTCAATAGCATAGAATTATTTAAAATATTGGGAGACAAGATCAAAATCCTACAACATGAAACATGCTGCTCAGGTATTTTATACCGAACTGGTCATACAAGTTCCTTAGGCGAAATTCTTAAACCCATGTTGGATGAATTGCATAAGAATCCCCCCAAACAAATTATCTTTACCTGTCCCGGATGCTTAACTTCATTTAGAAATATTTTCAAATCGGAGTTGGGGGAGAAGTTTCAAGGAACAGAACTATTGCACTTTACTCAATATCTACTCGAAAGAATATCGAAAATAGAAAATCTTGAACAGAAGGTTGAGACTTTACTAAATACTGAAGTCAATGGACCAATTATCTGGCATGATCCATGCCATTTAGCTAGAGATCTCGAAATATATAGTGAACCAAGAACAATTTTAAATACGCTTAAAATCCCTTATCTGGAATTCAAGCAAAATCGTCAAGATTCTAATTGTTGTGGTTCGGGTTCAGGTGTTCGTGCTGCCTTCCCTGAATTAGCAGAAAGATCAACACTGAAAAAACTAGAGGAAATGAAGGAAGTAGATGCTAAAACATTGCTTACAGCATGTCCCTTTTGTGAGTATCAATTCCTTACCGTTGCGAATAAATATAATTATGAGATAGAAGTGTTAGATTTTAATGGTCTAATTAGGAAATTAGTAAAAAGCGGGGAATAAATCCGAAATAAGCCTGAGGAACTTAAATATCTAAGATGCATAAATAGTAAAAAAAATTGTTAAATTAATTATAATTATTTATCATAAACAATTTCAAGATACATCAATTATAAGAGATATTCATGAAGTTAAAATTACGATTTTCTGGTCGTGGTGGGCAAGGCATCAAATTTTTGGGAAGTGTATTAGTTCGAGTTGCAATGGCCGCGGATTATTATGCAACTCTCACAGTTGATTACACACCATCTGTTCGAGGAGGCCCTATTTTCTGCGATGTCGTACTTAGCTCTAATCCGATTTCTTATCCCTTCTGTGATAAAGATGCCGATCTATTTATTGCAATTGACCAAAAAGGGTTCCTCCGAGCAAGTGAATGCATTTGGGAGAAAACTCTGTCATTCATTGATGTTAATACCGTAGAGAATGCTGAAGAAATTATTAAAGAAGGTACTATTCATAGAGTTCCAATTACCAGAAGGGCTGATGAAAATAATGTATCTAGGGCAACCAATATCCTTTCCTTAGGATTTGTATCTCAATATTTATCTGAGAGTGGAAAGATCAAGATTAAATCAGAACATTACTCCCAAGTTTTTGATAGTATGCCAGAACGGCTTAGAGAAGTCAATAATCGAAGTTTTCAACTTGGGAAGGAATTGTATCAAGAATTATTTACTGAATCTACTTAAATGGATTCTTAAAAAAGAAACAAATTGAGAGGAAGTGTATATGTTAGAATCAAAACGTAACCCAATCTTAGAACCGCCTCAACCTCAAAAAAAATACGAGGTAATATTCGATAATGAAAAATGCGACGGATGTCAATTATGCATCGTTTTTTGTCCAAAAGAACTATTAGGAACGGATCCTGATAAATTTAATAATCGTATGCTTCATTATGTTGTTTTTATTTCTGATGAAGCTTGTGTAGGATGCAGAATGTGTGAACGATTGTGTCCTACAGCTTCTATATTCATTAAAGAAACAGAAATAGAGGAGGAGGGGGATTAACATGAGTAAAGCATCCACTCAACCAAAATCCATCCTAACCACTGGTAATAATGCCGCTGCGGAAGGAGCAATATCTGCGGGGTGTTTATATTTTGCTGGGTATCCGATTACCCCTTCTTCAGAGATAGCGGCTTATATGTCAAGACGTCTTCCTGAAGTTAATGGAACATTCGTCCAGATGGAAGATGAGCTTGCTTCAATTACTTCTTGTCTCGGAGCATCCTTTACAGGTAAGAAGGCTATGACCGCAACTTCGGGACCTGGATTTTCCCTTATGGCCGAAAGTGTTGGTTTGGGAGTAATGCTGGAAGCCCCAATGGTAATCGTTACCATTATGAGGGGTGGTCCAAGTACGGGTCAACCTACTAATGCCTCCCAATCTGATGTTTATCAATTACGATATGCTTCTCATGGGGATTATGAAATTATAGTTCTCGCACCCTCTACGGTCCAAGAAATGTATGACTTAACTATTCGAGCTTTTAATTTATCTGAAAAATACCGGACACCGGTAGTAGTCGCATCGGACGGAATTTTAGGACAGATGATGGAACCTGTAAGTTTCCATAGTAATTTTGAAATAATAAACCGGAAGGGACCACAAGTTCCCCCTGATAAATACAAACCGTTTCAGGTGTTTGATGATGATCTTGTACCTGGCATGGCTATTGCAGGGACAGAATATTCCTTTTATGTAACTGGTTTAACTCATGATGAAGAAGGAAATCCTAAAATGACTCCCGAAGCGGGAGAATCACTTATCAAACGTCTTTGCGATAAAATCAGGATTGCTCGCCCCGAAATTAATGATTGGGAAGAAAAATATATGGATGATGCTGAAGTTGTACTCTTGGCATATGGAATCAATGCTAGAGGAGCGGAAGAAGCGATTGAGGAAGCACGAGAGAAAGGGTACAAAGTGGGATTTGTACGATTAAAAAGTCTTTGGCCCTTTCCAGATGAATTAATGGAAAAAATAGGTCAGCAAGGAGTTTCAAAGATTATCGTCAGTGAGATGAATTATGGAATGATAATTCGTGAAGTTCAAAGATTCCAGCATCTATTTGAAGTCACCGGTATCAGCATCCCTACTACCATCCCATTTAGTCCAACATTTATCTATGAACAAATAATAAAGGAGTTTAAAAAATGACACCAGCAGATAATATACCAACTACAATAGACGATATTGAGCATCCATTAATGGATCGATTGAACATGCAACGTTTTATATTCTGTCCTGGTTGCTTGATTGGGACGGTAATTCTATCAATCACTAACGCTTTAAAAGAAAACGGGCTTTCATTTAAAGACTATGCCATTGTATCTGGAATTGGATGCACTGGACGATCAAGCGGGTGTTTTAAAGGGCCAGCATTCCATACAACTCATGGAAGAGCTATTCCTTTTGCCACAGGAATAAAATTAGCAAATCCAAGATTAAAGGTTATCGTTCTTTCAGGGGATGGTGATCTTTTTGCGATTGGAGGGAATCATTTTATACACGCTGCCAGAAGAAATGTAGAAATCACCGTTCTCTGTATCAATAATAACATCTATGGAATGACCGGTGGTCAAGTTGCCCCCACAACTCAAATTGGTGATATTACTCAAACTACGCCCTATGGAAATGTGGAACCTCCTTTCAATCTGGTGAGCTTGGCTGCTGCTGCCGGTGCTACCTACGTAGCTAGATGGCCCGGTTATGATACAATCAGATTGCAGAATAGTTTATTAAAAAGTATTAATAATAACGGTTTTAGTTTCATAGAAGTTCTTGCTCCATGTTTTATTCAGTATGGGTCTAAAAATAAATTGGGGGATGCAATAGAAATCCTCGATTGGCTGAAACAACAAATTAAAATCGATAATGATTGCGCTCCCTATGAAGCAGAATTTGACTTTAAAAAAAAGATCGTAGTTTGTGGTGAATTCGTAGAAGAATCTCGTGAAGGATTTACCGAAAAAATAGAGCAAGTACGACAGAAAGTACAAACCAAAAATAAAAAAACTAAATAAAAATCGGGATGAAAAGATGACATCTAATGTTGATAATCCTATTTCTGATCCTAATATAGGAGTGTTTCTCTGTAAATGTGGGAAAAATATAGGTGGTACTGTTGATATTGACCAGTTAGCAGAAGAAATTGAGAAAATGCCTAGTGTCAAACTTGTTCAAGTCAATACTTATACATGTTCGGATCCAGGACAAGTTGAAATTGAAACTGCTATTAAAGAACAAGGGATTGAAAAGGTGGTTGTGGCTGCATGTTCCCCAAGACTCCATGGACCAACCTGGAAAAAGCTTCTTGAACGCAGCGGGATGAATCCCTGTCTAGTAGAAGTAGCCAATATTCGAGAACAATGTAGCTGGGTCCATCTTTCAGAAAAAGAAGCAGCGACAAAAAAAGCTAAAGAAATTATTGAAATGGCAATTGCCAAAGCTGAGTTACTAGAAGCTGTCGAGGATTTAGTTGTTCCGATGACACAACGTGTCCTAGTTATCGGGGGTGGGGTAGCAGGAATTCAGGCCGCATTAGATTTAGCTGATCATTATGAAGTTATTATGGTTGATAAGGCACCTACCATTGGAGGTAAGATGGCTCTTATTGATAAAACTTTCCCGACTATGGATTGTTCAATTTGTATTCTTGGGCCCAAGATGGCTGATGTGGGTAATCATGATAACATCACTTTGATTACTAATGCTGAGGTAACAAACATATCGGGGTATGTTGGAAATTTCGAAATAGAGATAAAGAAGAAACCCCGCTTTGTAGATGAAGATCTATGTACAGCGTGCGGTGATTGTGTTGAAATCTGTCCTGAAAATGTTATTGATGAGTATTCTGGCAATTTAGGGTGGAGGAAAGCCATTTATATCCCTTATCCGCAAGCTGTACCTGCCAGTTATATTATTGATGAAAAAAAATGTCTAGGATTATCTCCTCTAACTTGCGGGAAGTGTATTGCTGAGTGTGAAAAAGAAGCTATTAATTATGAAGCTTCAGAAAAAATATATAACTATGAAGTTGGTGCTATCATTATCGCAGTAGGATTTGAACTTTTTGATGCTTCTAAAGTTACTGAATATGGATGGGGGATCTATTCAAATGTTCTTACCACTTTTGAATTTGAACGACTTATCAATGCAGCAGGACCCACAAATGGTGAACTTGTACGACCAAGTGATCTTGTAAAGCCAAAAAAGATTGCGTTTATAAACTGTGTGGGTTCTCGGGATGATAGATTCAACCCCTACTGCTCAAATTTTTGTTGTATGGAAAGTATTAAGGATAGTCTTTTAATTAAAGAACACTGGCCTGATGTTGAGGTCGTTATCTTTTTCATTGATATTAGGGCATTTGGAAAAGGTTTCGAAGAGTTATATAAACGTTCAAGGGAAGAAGGGGTATTATATATCAGAGGACGCCCGGGTCAGATAAAAGAAGTACCCGAAACCAATAACCTTATCCTTTCTGTTGAGAATATCAACACTGGGACTATTTTATCAGAAGAGTTTGATTTAGTTGTTCTTTCCGTTGGTGCTGAAGGATCCACAGAATCGATTCCCTTTCCTGTAGCAAAAGATCCTCAAGGATTTTATATTGAAGCCCATCCCAAACTACGACCTATAGACACCCCAACTGATGGGATCTTTATTGCAGGGGGTGCAGAATCACCAAAAGATATTAGAGAATGCGTGACGCAAGCCAGCGCTGCAGCAGGGCGTAGTGGTGGATTAATTTCTAAGGGAGAATTCCATGTGGAACCATTATATGCTTTTGTTGATATGAATAAATGTACTAGCTGTGGAATTTGTGTTTCTCGTTGCCCGTATAATGCAATCAGCGTTGATAAGGAAAATAAGACTCCAGCTCATATAATACCAATTCTATGTAAAGGATGCGGTACTTGTGCTGCTGACTGTCCCGTAGATGCCATTACTATGACCAATTTTACTGATGCGATGATCCTTCGCCAGATTGATATCGCCCTACGTGAAAATGCTAAAGAAAAAGTACTTATTTTTGCATGTAATTGGTGTTCCTACGCGGGAGCAGATTTATCAGGAACCAGTCGGATACAATACCCTACAAATACAAGAATCGTTAGAACAATGTGTTCCGGACGAGTTGATGTCGACTTTATTAAACACTGTTTCGAATGTGGTGCGGGAGCAGTTATGTTAACTGGTTGTCACCCCCAAGACTGTCATTACATCTCAGGAAATGATTTTGCCCTCAAACGAGAGAAGAAAATTCGAAGTTGGATGAAAAAAAATAAAATTGGTAATGAAAGATTCACAACCGAATGGATCTCCGCAGCAGAGGGTAAAAAATTTGCAGACATCGTATCAAAAACAAGTAAGCTTGTCAAAAAATAAATACTCAATCTTCTTTTTGATTTAATGTTCTCTCATGCCTTTTTTTTAATATGAATAAATGGTAAATTTTATATAATAATCGACCAAATATTTCAATAATCGAAAACCATGATATTTTTGTCAATTTAGAATTTGACAATAATGGATAGTTTAGATCGTGTAATCTAGACTGACCAGTCTAGATTATGTAAATTTAACAACAATGAGTTGATAAAAAAATGAAAAGAAAACTAATCTATATAATTTCAATGATCTTCGTTCTCTTTACTGTCTCAGGTATGTCAATGGTACTATTCACAAGTGTAAATACGAGTGAAGTTGTAATAAAGGAACCTTCCTCTTATTTAACAGAAGAAACTAAGAATGAGGAACCTGGAGATGGCGGGAAACCTAAATCACCAGGTGAAAGGACGTTAAAATTGAGATCGAATAAGGATTTCGAGGGAATTGATGGAACCTCAAGACTCGAAGGAGTTACAGTAGAAGGGTTCCAACCAGATACAGGAAATTCTTGGGTTGTACCTGTAAGTGACGATTACTTGGGTGGATTTTATCTTCAATCATTTGAGTGTGTGTTAGAAGGTGACCATGCTAATATATGGATTGGATTAAATGATACAGTTTGGGCAGATGGATTCACAGATGAACACGATGATAACGGGACTCCGGAGATTAGTGATGATACCTGGTATTTTGCGTATCCTTGGAGTTCGGAAGGTGGCAATGCAACTGAGTGGGATGCCCCTGATCCAGATGGAGATGGATATTATTTACCTCCAGGTTACCGTGATTGGATAACTGGAACAGATTTGGAACATATACTTGATGAATTCGATAATAATATTCATGATACCGTTATTGATCACTTTGGCATGTATGATGATCGCCCAGGTCCTCTTGATGACTATAAGATCCAAATCTTGATTTTTAATATCCGAGATGGTTTGTTTTATGATCCTATAACCGCCCCCTGGTTTATAATGGGATACTATTGGTACTATGCAAGTAATCTCAACGATGCCAATATATTCCATATGGATAGTTATCAGTGGTGGAGACGTCTAGGTTCTCCCACCGTTACCTATTATGGTTTAGGACCACTTCCGCAGCAATACGAAGGTACTTTTGCTCATGAATTTCAACATCTAGTCCATCGAGACATAGATCTTAACGAAATGTCGTGGGTTAATGAAGGATGTTCAATGTTAGCAGAATGGATATGTGGATACGGATTCTCACCAGGACAGATATCCGAATATTTGATTTACTGGTGGGATACTTCATTGGTAATTTGGCAAGGTACATTAGCCGATTATGGAGTAGTATTCCTGTGGACATTTTATATGTATGAACATTACGGCGGGGCACCTTTGATATGGGATCTTGTTCACGAGCAAGCGAACGGAATAGAGGGATGGAGCAATACACTTGCATCTCATGGCATAACGAGAACATTTGATCAGATCTTCCAAGATTGGGCTATCGCTAACTATCTTGATGATACATCCGTCGCAGGTGGAAAATATGGTTATTACGCATTAGATCTTCCTTCAGAGGATACAGAATGGTGGGACATTCCTTATACATTATGGATGTGGGAGTTCCTATACCCTGGCCTATTCGACACACAAGTTGACACATATCCAAATTATGGATATAATTATCCATTTGGATTCTCCCTACCCTATGTAGTGAATTACGTTGAATTATTTAATGATGAGATTTCCTCAGTGAATCTAGAGTTCGACGGTGCTGATTATTCTGGCGTTTTACCATATAGTGGTGCATACGAATGGTATTCTGGCGGAACTGCATATTCCTGGTTCAGATTGGGTCAAAGCTTCACCATCCCAGAAGGTGGTGCAACTCTTAATTTCTGGACCTACTTTGAAATTGAGGCAGATTGGGACTATGGGTTTGTTGAGGTTCATGATCTTAGTACAGATGAGTGGTACACCCTTCAAGGTGTTGAGACCGTTTCAAGTCTTCCTAACTCATACACAACTGACAACCCCAACTGTCCTGATGAGTTTGAACCATCATCGTATTTTGATGCAGGGCGATGGAACGCATTCACAGGCGGGAGTCATGGCTGGTACCAAGAAACAATGGATCTTTCTATGTTTACGGGTCATGAGATAGAGATTTTCTTTACTTACTGGACCGATCCATATACTCTTGAATTAGGATGGTATGTTGATGACATAGAAATACCTGAAATCGGATTCTATGATGACGTCGAAAGCGGTGAAGATGGTTGGGTAGTGAATGCTGGATGGTATATAACTGATGGAGTAGTGATCAATGATTTTGAAGTGAGTATTATCACAATCACTAATTTCGTCTTTAATGGCATGTTATTAGACACGTGGCATCTAGTAAGCTCTATGGATCTTGATGAAATTACTGAAGTTGGTCAGGAAGAATTGGTTATAAATTATATGAAATTTGAACAAAGTTATGCTATTATGGTGGCTGCTAACCAACCTGGCTATGAACACACATTTGGAACCTATTACGACTTCTATGCTGATATTGTACCGTGGTAAATTAAATTTTTTTTATTAGTAATTATCTTTTTTTTTTTATTTTAACAAAAATGTTAAAGTTTAATAAATGATAGACGAATATTAGTCAATTTTAAAGCTCTACTAGTTAATAACTCGTTATTTCTTCTCTCAGTCTTCAGCGCACATAACATAAGACTTAAATTGTAACCGTAAACAGTTACTGATTAACTCTCAATTTATCGAAATTCAAAGGTGATGAATTAAAGATAGTTCATTAAGGATAAACAATGACAATAGATTTTAGCAAAAAAAGAT
>JAEOTL010000277.1 GCA_016839845.1 Promethearchaeota archaeon | reverse complement strand
AACAAAATTCCTTTCTTAGGTATATGCTTCGGAGCCCAATTGTTTTTCATTGCGTTTTGTAGAAAATATCTTGGATTGGAAGGAGCTAATTCCACTGAAATTGATCCTGAAACACCGTATCCAGTAGTAGACCTGTTAGAATCGCAAAAAACAGTCTCTGAAAAGGGAGGGACTATGAGATTAGGAGGTCTCAAAATACTTGTGAAAGAGGGAACCCGGTTAGATAAAGCATATCATATGGAAGAAATCATTGAAAGATTTCGACATAGATATCATATTCAAGAAAAATATATTACTGAAGAAGCTAAAAGAAATGGTCTTATAGTATCCAGTACTGATGAAACAAGAAAAATTATAAACAGCATTGAATTGGACCGAGATGACCATTTCATAATTGGGGTTCAATTTCATCCCGAATTCAAAAGCCGACCGTACTCTCCAAGTGCACTTTATACTGCTTTTATTAAGGAATGCATAAAATTTAAAATAAAAAGAGGATTTGAATAAAAGAAAGATTAGAAAAAGGTGGTTTTTATATGCCAAAATATATTGAATGTCATCGTTGTGGAGCTGAATTCCCTAAGAAAGAAATAACTTATGTACAAGGAAAGCCTTACTGTGATGAATGTAATGATGAAGCTGAAATTTACGCAGATGCTGATGTCATAGATGATGAAGATGATGAGGACTATGACGATGATTATGTTGATGATTAACCAATAAAAAATAGATTTTTTTTTTCATTTCTTCATTCTTTTTACTTCTTTACAATTATATTGGTTATATTGTATTTACCAAGAAATATAACGGGTTAATAAATAATATTAAAAAAAATTATTAGCTATCTATGTTTTAAAGAGATAGCAGAAAAATTATACGATAATTAGTATGTTTAATAATAAAGAAAAGCCAGCAATTTTAATGCTCCAAGATGGTCGTTATTTTCAAGGGATTGGGTTTGGAGCGACAAAAATAGTTACTGGCGAACTTGTTTTTACTACCATAACAGGTGCAGGATATAACGAAACTCTTACAGATCCTTCATATCAAGGTCAGATTGTAATAATGACCCATCCTCTTATCGGAAATTATGGTGTTCCTTCATGGGAAAAAGATGAATTTGGAATAACAAAACATTTTGAATCCGATTCAATTAAAGTGAGTGGTTTTATTGTTAATGAATGTTGTAAAGAACCGAGTCATTACGAAAGTGTTAAAACACTTGATATATTTCTCAAAGAGCAAGATGTTCCCGGGATCGAATGGATTGATACTCGTGCGATTACTAAGATTTTAAGAGAAGAGGGTGTTCAAATTGGTCTTTTAGCTGTTTATAACTCTGGAGAGATACCAAATATTGAAGAATTAAAAGAAATTGTAGAAAAAGCTGAAGATCCAAATTTAAGACATTTATCAAGTGAAGTATCAACAAAAGAAGTAAAAAAATATAGTCCTCCGAACTCTCTTGGAAGAGTTGTCGTCCTTGATATGGGTGTTAAATTAAATATCTTGAGGAATTTTGTTCAAAGAGGATTGGAAACGATTGTTGTTCCGAATAATTATAATTACGATCAAATTATGTCATATAATCCGGATGGTGTTTTTATTTCCAATGGTCCAGGAGATCCTGCTGTATATAAGGAAGCCATTGATGTTTGTAAAAATTTAATTAAAAATAATATACCTACTTTTGGAATATGTTTAGGTAATCAAATAATTGGTTTAGCTGCTGGTGGGACTTCATTTAAATTAAAATATGGTCATAGGGGTGGTAATAAAACAGTAATTCATTTAGAAACTAAAAAATGTTATATTACCACTCAAAACCATGGTTTTTGCGTGAAACATTTTGAGAATGGGGGTTTTAAAGAGTTTTTAAAAAATATTGATGATGATACAAACGAGGGTATTGTTCATGAAACAAAACCCATTTTCGCAGTTCAATTCCATCCAGAAGCATGTCCAGGTCCTTTTGACAGTCTATATCTATTTGATGAATTTTTAGAAAACATGGAGTTGAGTAAAAATGCCGCTTGATAAGACAATTAAGAAAGCACTGGTTCTTGGTTCTGGAGGAATTCGAATAGGTCAAGCAGGAGAATTTGATTACTCTGGTTCTCAAGTGCTAAAGGCATTAAAGGAAGAAGGCATAAAAACGATTTTGATTAATCCAAATATAGCAACAATTCAAACCGATCCACAACTTTCGGATAGAGTATATCTGTTACCTTTAAATGTAGATTATGTCGAGGAAGTTATAAAAAAAGAACAACCAGACGGAATTTTATTAGCTTTTGGAGGTCAAACAGCTTTAAATTTAGGTGTTGAGCTTAAAGAGTTAGGAATCTTAGATAAATATAATGTGAAAGTTTTAGGAACTCCTATTGAAGCAATTGAAGCAACAGAAGACCGTGACTTGTTCGTAAAAGCTATGGATGATTCAGGAGTAAAAGTATGTAGAAGCAGAGCAGTATCATCATATAGTGAAGCTCTTAAAGCTGCAGAGGAGATTGGATTTCCATGTATGATTCGAGTTGCATACACCTTAGGTGGCAGAGGTTCCGGAATATGCAGCAATATGCGAGAATTTGAAAGAATGGCTAAGAAGGGTCTTGCTCAATCAAGAATAAACCAAATTTTAATTGAAGAAAGCATATGGGGCTGGAAAGAGATTGAGTATGAAATTGTTAGAGACGCAGAAGATAACTGCTTTATTAATTGTAATATGGAAAACTTTGATCCTGTTGGAATACATACAGGAGAAAGCATTGTAGTAGCACCCTCACAAACTTTAACAAATGAAGAATATCAAATGCTCCGTTCAGCCTCAATCCGAGTAATCCGAAATCTTGGTATAATAGGAGAATGTAATATTCAATATGGGTTAGATCCTTTTTCTAAGGAATTTCGAGCAATTGAAGTGAATGCGCGACTCTCTCGATCATCAGCACTCGCCTCGAAAGCGACAGGTTATCCTTTAGCTTATATAGCAGCAAAATTAGCAATTGGATATACCCTCCCTGAATTAAAAAATAAAATAACAGGTATAACAACAGCATGTTTTGAACCCGCCCTCGATTATCTTGTGTTAAAAATACCTCGCTGGGATTTAACTAAGTTTCATAGAGTTGATAGATCGATTGGAAGCCAAATGAAAAGTGTAGGGGAGGTCATGGCAATCGGTAGAACATTCGAGGAAGTAATGCAAAAAGCATTAAGAATGTTAGATATAGGCATGAAAGGATTAGTAGGGAATGATCTTGAACCAATCGAAGATATAAATGAATTAAAATATGCATTAAATAATCCAACAGATTTAAGAGTCTTTAGAATTGTTGAGGCTCTCAAAAAAGGGATTTCCCTTGATGAAATTTATAAATTATCACGTGTTGATAAATGGTTTCTTCATAAAATAAAGAATGTTATTGATATAGGAGATAAATTAGCAAAAATGGATTTTTTGAGTTCCAATGATGATGAAAAACACTATTGGTTTAAAATGGCAAAAAGATTCGGATTTTCTGATGGACAAATTGCATCAATTATGAGTGTCGATACTATTCAAATACGTGATATGATTAAAAGAAAATTTGGAATTAGACCTTTTGTAAAGAGAATTGATACTTTAGCAGCTGAATGGCCTGCTATTACAAATTATTT
>JAEOTL010000276.1 GCA_016839845.1 Promethearchaeota archaeon | reverse complement strand
TGGGACCTCCTTTCCTTTAATAATTTATGTACTGCTAAATATGAACGTTTGGATTGGGATTGGCCTTTAAAAGATGAAGGCTTAATGACTAATGAAGAGATGGAAAATCTTTATGAAATCGCAAAACGAACAGGTGTAAAAAACGTTCAATGGTCGGGCTTGACTAAAAAAAATGAAAAAAACAGTAGCAAAATCCAAAACGAGAAAGAATCTAAATTGCCATCTTGTTAGAAAAGTAATAAATAATATTAAGTTCTACAATTCATAAGGGTGTATAATAAATGGAAAAGAAAGATGATTTACCTCAGTGGACTTCCGAACTTTCGGAAGAAGTTATTAAGTTTACTCAACCAGATATTATGGTAAAATTAATTGCTACAGTTGATCCGCGAAATTGGCCTCATATTACAATGATTTCAAGTAATCGAGCTATTAGTAAAGACCAAATAGCCTGGGGACAATTTACCAAGGGTTTGAGCAAGGAATACGTACTAAAGAATTCGAAACAAGGCATTTTTTACATGACTGCTGAAACTCCATTTCAATTCATTCAAATAAAAGCAGATTTCAGTCATACGAAAACTGAGGGACAAGAACTTGAATATTTTAATAATTCAGACTTTATGCGATATTTTACTTATGTAAACGTCTATAAAGTATATTATAACAAGGTAGCGGGGGTCACTTCTATAAGGGACTTACCTTTTGGAGGTATTCCTAAAAAAATAGTCCGAGAGATCAAGAAAACAGTCAAAACTGGACTTGATGAAAAACGATTAAATGTGATAGGATACAAACTATTTACTAATCCAATTGGGATAAGAGCTCTTGCATATATCGATCCCTCAGATGGATATCCCATAATTATACCTCATCTTCAATTAGAAGCAGTTGATCATAACCGGCTCTATTTTCCGATAGTAACTTTAAAGGAAGATCTCTTAAATATTCCCGTTAACTCAAAAGTTGCCGTCATTGGCGCGAATTTCGATATGGCTAACCAAATTGTTAAAGGAACCTATACAGGTCCTCAAAAAGTTGGAGATATTGAGTATGGATTAATTGAAATCGAAGAGATATATAATAGTTGCCCTCCGGTTACAGGTAAAATTTATCCTGAAATTGAAACGAGACCGAAAGTTACTAAGTTCCCAAAAGAGCTCTAAATCACTTTTTCTTTATAAAATCTTCATTCTCTTTAATAACATTCTCGATCCATTCATTAACTTTTTCTAATACTTCTTTTTTCTCATTCTGACTAAGTCCCAGACTTGGTTCTTCAAACTTACTATATAAATTTGCATATTTACCCATTTCCCACATGAACTTTGATTGAAGAATAATTTTTCTAAGTTTGTCTCTCGCAATTTCAAAAGCTTTTCCGATGGATTGTATATCATAATCTTTTTCTATTATCTCTTTTAAATACAGAAGAATAATGAAAACATCATTTTTTTCCGGTTTTGGCAGTGGTTTGAATTCAACAATAGGGCGTTTTTGAGTTCTTAATTCGAATTTTTCTTCATCACTAATGGTATCCTTTCCAAATTCAGCCGAGTTAGTGAGATCTTTTTCAGTAGTTTTTACAGGTTTGACTGTGGGAGGATGATCTTTGAATTCTTTATAAATAGCTGATTGTTCCAACTCTATCTTAGTATTTCTCTTAAAATTCTGAGGCCACTCAAGGATGGAATTTAAACGATTCTCTGCTGAAATTAAAACAGATTCTTTAGGAGTTGTTTGCTTCCCCGATACATCTTTATCTCGATGAGATTGGTAATCTTCATCAGTTATTACTTTAGAAGCGTTATCTATAATAGAATACAAATACATCGGGTCAAAACTAATTGTAGAATAAATTTCTTTTAAAGACAATATTTTATCATTAATTTTTTGGCGTTCTGATGGAGTAAATGTTTTTTTTATATGATTATCAGCACCCAATACAATTTTATCTACTCCAGCTGTTGATTCCATGAATTTAGCTCTTTTATCTTCCATCATCTTTGTAGATATCAGTATATTGTTAAAAAATTCTCTATGTGTACTTAAAAGTATGCTTCCTTGTCCTAATTGGTATGAATTGTGTTTTTGGATTGTTTCCATTAATTCTAAAAAAATATCCTTATATGGTATGAATAAATTTCTCATTAAAGCTCCTTTAATAAATGATCTTTGGGTAATCGATTTGTTTGATAGATCTAATGGAACCTTGAAAAGCTTATCAGCAATGATTACATCTGGATCGTTTTCAAGTGTAATGTTTTTTGATGTCGCTAAATGATCGTAAACAAAGTCAGACAAAATAAGTCCAGTTAATTGCCGGTTATCAGTGATATATCTGCCAGATTGAAGTTCAAATTTCGTATAATAATACCCCAAGCCAAATAAGTAATAATAAGTTCGAAGCTCTGGTCCAAGCTCTGTTGTTTCTTCTATTTCTATGGAACATTCCAAGCCAGTTAAAAAGATAACTAAATCAGATTGAATTTTTGAGACATAATGATTGACATATTTTCCTAAAGTAGGATATCCTAATAGATCTCCCCAACTTGGAATA
>JAEOTL010000275.1 GCA_016839845.1 Promethearchaeota archaeon | reverse complement strand
TTTTTTTTTCTTATTGTAAAACTATTGTTCTTTCTCTTTATTAAGATAACTTACGATCAATTTTAATATTATTTAGCAAAACAATAAAATATAACCTAAATTACATAAAGAAGTATAATAAAGTACTTCGTTGAGACTTAATTAGACCATTATGAAGGATAATCGAATCTCTGATAAAATTCTCAAGAATTTAGAAAACTTTGTGGGGGAAAAATATTTCTTTACTCAGTATGAAGTACGATTCACATATGCATTTGGGGGATCACTATTTAATAGAGATTGGGTTCCGGATGTGGTTCTAATGCCACAAAACAAAGCCCAAATCTCTAAAATTCTACAATTGGCTAATGAATATTCGATTCCTGTGACTCCACGAGGGAGTGGGACAAGTTTATCGTCCGGTCCACTAACCCCTTTTGGGGGTATTCTGTTGGATTTGAGCTATATGAACAAAATAATTTCTATTGATATCCCGAATAATATAGTTGAAGTTGAACCAGGAGTAGTTTGTGATGATTTAAATGAAATACTAATTTCCGATGGTTATTTCTTTCCCCCTGATCCGGGTTCAAGCTCTGTATGTACAATTGGAGGAATGGTTGCCACCAACGCCGGAGGCATTCAATCATTTAAATACGGAGTTACTAAGAATTATGTCTTATATTTAGAGGTTGTGCTCCCTGATGGGAAGATTCTAAACTTAGGATCAAAAGTCCTTAAATCAGTATCATCCTATAATTTAAAGGATCTCCTTATAGGTTCTGAAGGCACTTTAGGAGTTATTACTAAAATAGGATTAAGAATTCGACCACGACCAGTGGCTAGAAAACTAGCTTTATTCATTTTTAATCATCTCGAGGAAATAAAAGAGTGTGTAATTAAAATACGAAGAAATGGAATTGTACCCAATTTACTAGAATTTATGGATAAACTAATGCTTAAGGCAGTTACGGATTATTTAGGAGACGAGTTTTTAGATTTCCCAAGTGGTTACGTCTTGCTAGCTGAAGTAGATGGAAATTCAATTCATGAAGTAGAGAATAATTTTTCAATTTTACTGGATCTAGTCATTCAGCATAATCCTCTATTTTACAAAGTTGCGAACAACGAAGAAGAAAGAGAAAGGTTAATCCTTGCGAGGAAATCAAATTTACCTGCACTCTCGAGAATACGACCAAATACATGTGTCGAAGATTGCACTATTCAAATATCTGATTTTGCAAAGGTGGTGAAGAAAATAGAGGAGATTCCTAAAATCATAAATGCTAAAAATTTGCTTGTTGCTACAATATGCCACATGGAGGGCAATTTACATCCCACATTTCTGTTCAACGAGAATGATGAAGAGGATGTTATAGACTTTGAAAAAGCTGTCGAGTTTCTTTATAAAGAAATAATTATACCCGTTGGGGGAACTGTAACGGGTGAACATGGAATTGGTAAAGTAAAAACAGAATTTTTAGAACTTGAACATGGTTCTAGTGTTATTAATTTAATGAGTAAAACTAAAGAACTTTTTGATCCAAAAAGAATATTGAATCCAGGAATCGGAAAAGGCGAAAATTTGCCTTTAAAAAATGATGATCATCAAAGATTGCTTTTAAATAGCTCAGAAGAGTTATTGGAATTAAAGTGTATGAGATGTGGATTCTGTATTACTAAATGCCCTTCAAAAGTACATTACTTGATAGAGCCATATAGCCCAAGAGGTCGATTAAGTATTTTGAACGGCTTGGTTCATGGAGAACTTCAATTAAATGAATTTATTTCTGAGATTTTTCATACATGCTCCTTATGTGCTCAATGTGATACTTCTTGTCCAGCAGGGATAAGTACAAGTGAGATTTTTGAAAAAGCCCGGGAAATTATACATTCACCTGAGAAAAAGCATGAAATTTAGTTATGGTAAAAAAGGATTGGATTTAACACTTGATCCAAAATGGGATACTACAGTTATTCGTCCAAATAAACTAAGTCCCATTAATGACCCCGTAAAGGAAATTCGAAAAGCCATTAGCCATCCATTAAATTCCTTACCACTAAAGGAGATAATACAGGGAAAAGATATTATGAATAACGTATGCATTGTTGTTTCTGATGCTACACGCCCAGTACCATCCCATATAATTCTTGAAGCCTTAATTAATGAATTAAATGTTTATGGAGTTCGGGATGATCAGATTTTTTTATTGATTGCTACAGGTTTGCACCGATCTTCTAGAGATTATGAATTAGACAGAATAATAGGAAGGACATTGAGAAAGAGAATAAAAACTTTCGATCACGTAGCAACTGATAAAGAGACTCTCAAGTATATGGGAGAAATGGCAGACAACACTCCAATTTTCATAAATAAGCATTATTATAATAGTGATGTAAAAATCTTAACTGGGTATGTTGAACCTCATTTCTTTTTTGGGTTTTCTGGGGGAAGAAAATCAATCATTCCTGGGATTGCAGGTGAAGAGACAATACAAGCAAATCATTCTGCAGAGAATATAGCCTCCCATAACTCACGGTTCGGGTCATTTGAAAACAATCTGATGCATCAAATGGCGACTAAGATTTCAAAAAAAGTGGGTGTAGATTTTGTATTGAATGTATGTATTAACGCAGAACATGAAATCGTTAGTATAGCTGCTGGGGAATTAGAAATGGTTCAGCAACACCTTGTGAGATTCCAGATGCATCAGGTTTTTA
>JAEOTL010000274.1 GCA_016839845.1 Promethearchaeota archaeon | reverse complement strand
GCAGAAAGTTTTACTGATTGGTCTCTTGAGAGAGATAAAAGTTATCCTGTGAGAGAACATTTTCCAATACCTTATTATGGTTATGAAGAAGTTGAATTGATCTCTGGAAATGGTACAGTGTGTGCGGGACATTATTTAGAATGGTTAGAAGAAAGGGCACCAGAAATGGCTGAAGATATGAAACGAAGATTAACGAATTATGATTACATATTTAGTCTTTATTGTGATCCAATTCCTGAAGAACTCTATAACACCACATGGGTTAGAGACAGGACGCTAGCTTTCCTTGAAAGGTATGCAAATGGTGATTATGGAAAAAAACCCTTTTATTTACATTGTTCATTTCCAGATCCCCATTATCCAATATATCCCCCTAAGATTTATCAAGACCAATATAAACCAGAAGATATTGAACTCCCATTAAATTTTGATAATATGAAGAATTTATATAATCATGAGTACTTAGGATATCATTTAAATAATCCACCTTTTGATAAAGCTTGGATCCGTGAATCAACCGAAGAAGAAGTCCGAAAGATAACAGCATTAACATATGCAGCAATAGGATATGTCGATAATAGTATAGGGCAGATACTAGCTTCATTGGAAAAATTGGGACTTTCGGATAATACTATTGTTGTTTTTATGAGTGACCATGGGGATTTAATGGGAGACCATGGCTTATTATTTAAGGGTCCTTGTCCTTTTAATGGTGTATTACAACTTCCTTTAATATGGAGAGTTCCTGGATTAATAAACCCAGGTTTAATCTCTAGATCATTGGTAAGTTCAATTGATTACCCAAAAACAATTTTAAATCTGCTAGGAATAAAAGAAAGACACCACCCTCCAGATATGCAAGGTTATGATATTACTCCAATATTGATGGATCCAAATAAGAGGATAAGAGACTGTATTTTAATCGAGAATGATGAGGAAGTTGGCCGTTTTAAAGCTAGATTACGCCATTTAATAACTGAGGATTATAAATTAACAATATATAACAGTCTTAGCAATTTTGGTGATATTTATGATCGCAAAAATGATCCTCAGGAGTTAAATAATTTATGGTATGATGAGAAATTTAAAGATAAAAGATTTGAATTAGTAAATCAGTTATTACATGAAAATCTTAAAGCACAAACTTATTATCCTAAACGTATAGCTGGATCATAACAATAAGGATACTGATAACTATGAGTGAAAGAATGAATGTTATATTCATTATAACCGATCAACAACGCTATGATCATTTAGGTTGCTCAGGTAATTCAATTTTAAGAACACCTAATATAGATAGATTTTCGAGAGATGGTGTGCACTTTACTAATGCTTTTTGTGCTAACCCTACCTGTATGCCTAATCGAGCGACATTATTGACAGGACTTTACCCAAACGTACATGGAGTTCGAAGTAATGGTATGATTCTATCTAAGGACGTTCCTACTATTACTCAAACACTCGTAAAAGAAGGATGGTATACAGCAGCTTTTGGAAAATTACATCATCAATTTAATGTTGCGCCCTACAAACTTCATTGTAAATCGGCAGAAAATTTTCAAGACTGGGTATTTAATCAAGAAGGGGATTATCCTGTAGGTAATAACTTTCCTATTCCATACTATGGATACCAAGAGGTTGAAACCGTATTGGGTCATGGTTCATGCTTATGCGGGCATTATTTGGATTGGTTAGAAGAAAGATCATCAGAATATGCTACAAGCATGCGAGAACGATGGAAAGATATTAATAACTTTTTTGCTATTTTTACTGAAAATGATTTGCCGGTAGAATTATATTCAAGTCATTACGTAGCTGAACGGACTATTGCCTTTTTAGAAAGACATTCAAGGGGACAATATGGTAACAAACCATTTTATATTCATTGCTCTTTTCCTGACCCCCACCAACCAGTGTGGCCTCCAGGCAAATATAAGGATATGTATAATCCTAAAGATATTGATTTACCTAAAAGTTTTAGTAATCTTGAGAAATTAAGAAACCACCCATTTTTAGCACCTTATATTAATGTGATGCCAGGAGCCATCTTAAGAGAAACGACGGAAGAAGAAGCAAAACAATTTATTGCTTATACATATGGAACTCTCTCTCTAATTGACGATAGCATAGGTCAGATTTTAGGATCTCTCGATAAACTAGGATATGCTGATAATACTATAGTAGTGTATACTAGTGATCATGGGGATTTAATGGGTGAACATGGAATGCTTTTCAAAGGTCCATCAGCTTATATGGGTGTGCTACGTATACCTATGATATGGAGAGTGCCAGGGCTTACAAAACCAGGAATAACCAATGCTTTGATAAGTTCTATTGATTATCCTAAGACTATTTTAAAACTTTTAGGTATAAAAAAAAGTCAACATCCACCTGATATGCAAGGATTTGATATGACACCTGTTTTAAGAGAGCCCGAAAATAATGCAATACATCCTAGGGATTGCTGTTTTATTGAAAATGACGAGGAAATTGGAAATATAAATGCAAGGTTAAGATATATCATAACCAAGGATTATAAATTAACGATTTATGAGGGATCAGATGATTTCGGGGATTTATTTGATCGTAATAATGATCCACATGAAATAAATAACTTATGGTATGATAAAAGTTTAAAAAATAAACGTTTTGAACTTGTAAATAAGTTATTCCAAGAAAATTTGAAAGCCCAGACAAAATACCCAAAAAGAATTGCTGGTACTTAATTTGAATTTTACATAGCTATCAAATGTTCTATCTTATTATGAAAAGTGTTTATGGTTCAAGATATTAGATATCTCAAATTTTTAATAATAACTTTATATATAGATTCGAACAATACTTATCTATTTAAAATAAATTCTACTTTTGTCAAGGAAAATTAATAAAAAGTAAAAAAATTTGGTTTTTAAAATGGAAACAGATGAAATACAAATTGATCATAGTAAATTAGGTATGGTCTCTTATGGGTTTAACTCTTTTTCCAGAGAGCTTCTTAGAATTGCATTTACATCTTTCGGGTTCTTTTTTTATGAAACAGAACTTGGATTAAATGTGTGGTTAATAGGACTTGCTTTTATACTTTTTGCAATTTACAATATGTTTAATGATCCTTTCATTGGGTATATAACAAATCGACCCTTTAAATTTACAAAAAAATGGGGTCGAAGATTTCCGTGGATCTTAGTCGGAGGTTTACCATGGGGTTTTACATATATGCTAATATTTATGCCACCAACTTACAATGTTGAAACTGGTGCTTGGGTTTTATTTTTTTGGCTTTTATTTACTACATGTCTCTTTGATACATTTCATTCCATATTGTTTGTAAATTTTCAATCATTATTCCCTGATAAATATAGATCAATTCAAGAGCGTCGGACTGCTAGTGGAATCTATATTATGATAGGGGTTGTTGGTGTCGCTATTGGTGCTATTTTACCTCCTCTTATCTTTACATATGGAGATCTTCCTTCTTTTGCTCTTCAAGGTTTCATAGTAGCTATTATTACATTTGTTGGTTTCGCAATTGCTATACCAGGATCACGAGAGGATCAAGTTACAATTGATCTTTACTTATCTTCTCAAGAATCTAAGCGTGAACAATCTACATTTTTTAAGAGCCTAAGAATAGCCCTAAAACAGACTCCTTTTATAATATTTATGGTGATCTATACATTATATCAGTCTTTAGTAGAAACAATGCAAGCTTCTGTTCATTACACTGTAAGATATTCATTAGGGATGCAAGAAACTGCCTCGACTTTAATATTTGCCGCCTTTCTTATTGGAGTATTAGTATCTACTCCATTTTGGACACGCTATTCTCGAAAAGTACAAAACAATAAGAAGGTAATGATCGCTTCTGCTTTAGTGTTAGCAGCATTTACTCTTCCAATTACATTTCTTAGAAATTACTGGCTGATCGTCGGTGATATGTTTTTATGGGGATTGGGTATGGGAGGATACTGGTTAATGATTTTTCCAGTATCTTCTGATGTTATTGATAATGCTGTTGCACAAACCAAAAGACGTGAAGAAGGAGTCTATACAGGATTTCAACAATTTTTTGGGAGAATAGGAATCATCGTTCAGGCACTTACGTTTGCTATTGTTCATGAACTAACAGGATTCGTTGAAGAGGCAGCTACACAAACAGAATTAGCTATTTGGGGTATACATTTTCATCAATCTTTAATTCCGTTTATACTGCTTGTGATTGGAATTATTGTGTTTTGGTTAAAATATGATTTAACGCCTGAAAAAGTACGTGAAAATAGTAAGAAGATAAAAGAATTAGGCTTGTAGAATAAGGTAAATAAAATTAGATAAAAAGAAAAAAATTTATTCCTCTTTTTTTTGATTTTAATTTACACAACTTATATTTTTTTT
>JAEOTL010000104.1 GCA_016839845.1 Promethearchaeota archaeon | reverse complement strand
TTTATGACCCTCCTTGATCTTCAGGTACAGCACAGGATGCTGGGCCTTGTTTCATATTTTTGCTGATTGCATCTACCGGACAAATATTTAAACAATTCTGACATGATTTACAGTGAAAGTTATCTATTCCGGCCATGTGCCATAATTCATCTTCTCCTTTTTCTCTCAATATGGCAAAGTCAGGACAAATATACCAACATTGGGCACAATCCGTACATTTCTCTTCATCCCAGATCATCTCCCATTCACCCCATGTTCCCGTCATCACTTGAGAACTTCCTACTTCTATTACATCTTCATCACTATACCACACACCAGCTTTATCTAATTCTTGATATCCCGGAAGTCCCAGTTTTACTTGCTGCCACGGAGTTTTTGTATCTTTAGTAAAATCAATTTCATTTCCTAGATCAAAAACGCAAGTCTCTTCGATTGCTTGTTTTATTGCATGAATGTTTTTTGCAGCGAGTTCTCCTTTAAATCTTCTCATAATGGCATCTGATAGCTCTTCTACAGAAAAAATATTCGACACACGAATTAAGGTTCCTAAAATTATAGTATTCGTTATATTTCTCCCTAATACATCTAAGGCAATTCGAGTAGCATCGATTGTTGCGATGTTGATATCCTTTCGGTTTACAATTTCTTGAATATCGAGTTGATTAAGGTCAGTATTTACAATTAGCCATCCACCAGAAGGCATCCCCGCTACAACGTCAATCTCCCCTAATAAAGAGGGATCTAATACAGAAACAAAATGAGGTCCATATACTTGTTCATTTGACCGTACAAGATCTTCATTTGCCGAAAGCCTTACGTAACTCTCGGTAGGGGATCCCATTCTCTCAGCTCCAAAAAGAGGTTGACAGACACCATACCCATAGAAAGCTTCCACGCATAAATTTGAAGCAGTCACACCACCTTGCCCACCTCTTGCGTGGAATCGAAGATTAACTACATTATCAACTAAAACTTCTTTTACTTGTTCTGGAGTTAACATATTCCTTAATATTTCTAGAGTTTAAATTAATATCAGTGAAATAAATCATATAATATAATTTAAGTTTTATAAAATATATTATTAGAAATTAGAGGATTTTCCTTTTTAACTGCTATAAGACCTAATTAAATTCATTTTCTAATTTTTTGACAACATTAGTACATAAATCAAGGATCATTTTCAATCCCTTTTTTGATACTAAATTCATATCATCTCTAACCGTATGAACGTATTTCAACCCGGGTTCAGATCCAAGCCAGCATGCTTCAAATCCCTCTTGAACAATTGGCATAAAATCAGACCAGACTCCTGTTGGGGCATAGATATCCTTAATCCTTATCCCTAATTCTTCAGCGCTTTCTAATACAAGTTTATTTAGTTTTAAGGAAGAAGATTTTTTGGGAATTCCATAAGAGCTCGTGAGCCTTATAAGGTCAGACCCACCAATTAAATCAAGGTTAATGAAATAGGATGTCTTCTTATCGAAACTTTCCTTATATTTTTGTATGAACACTCCAACCCCTCCTAGATTCAACTCCTCCGAGCCCGGACTCAAAAAAGTTAAATCGATATGTTCTAGTGGATTTGATTTATAGTATCTCGCAAGTTCTAGTATTACCCCTACTGCTGCTGCGTTGTCATAGGCACCAGGAGATAAATTACCAGTCTTATTGAAATAGTTTAATGCGCCTATTGCTGCTAAAATTAGGCAGAGATCTAGCAAAATATTGTTAAGAATAGGTAAAGTCCAGCGAATAACGAGATACAGTATAGCTAAAATCAAGTAGATAATGAAGAGAAGTAAACTCCCATAAAGAAACATTAAAAAAATAAGTATTCTTGTTGACGTTGGATAGGTTTGAGATTTAGAATCCCAATGTGCCATGAAAATGATTGAAGCTTTAGATTTTTTACTTTTCAAATCAGTAAATATATTTTGAGTCCCGTAATTATATTCCTCGTGTTTACTTAGCTTAATACGCGCCGAAGTTGAGATAATTAATGTCCTATACGAAATAACGAGACCGGCAATAAAGATTCCAATGGTTATTAAGGCGTTAATATAGAAAGATAATGCTAATAAAATTAAGATCGAGCCTAAAATTAAGAAAATGTATCGACTAAAATTCCAGTTATAAAAAGAAGTCTTAAATTTATCTTGTTTTGGTGAACTATAGTCAACTTTTTGAAATTC
>JAEOTL010000273.1 GCA_016839845.1 Promethearchaeota archaeon | reverse complement strand
GGTTTTGGAGCCTTAGCAGGTAATCGGAAAGTTGTTCGTAATTTTGTTCCATTTTCGATTTGTTCATATTCATGTAAAAGCCATGTCATTGGCTTATCTTCGCTATCAAGAGTACTCCCCACAAGAACATGGCTATATTCAATTGGTATAGGTGATGAGCTAGGATCTTCCCAACGAATTCGCAACGTAGTAGTGAGTCCAATGTTTTCAACAACACGTTGAATGGCCCCAACATGTCCTTTTTTAGGGGAAATCTCCCACTCAAAGGATTGATGATCTTCTGGATGCCATAATTTATACCGATCGCTTGAATCAATATTATCCCACCACCAATCAATCATCTCTGGTGTGACTCCTGGAAGTTCGTGTTCAACTACTAAATCTAAAGTTTTCCCTTTAGACATTTTTAGAATTTGTTCCATTATTTTATCTGATTCAAATTTTTTAGCGTTTTTAGACATGTTCGAGATTTTGATTTTCATTTTTTATTAATTTTGGTATATTAACCACCTATCTTCTTTTTAATATTATTGATGAATACCTCTTGAGAATGATGATATCAATTTCATCTATTAATACTAGAAATTTAATTAAATTAGTTAATTATAGTTTTATTTTTACTTGGTCAAAAATCCCAAACTTCAAAGGTTTTTCCAGAATCTCTGCGGAACCCAGAATCGCTGGATTCCTACATGTTTCATATACGTAATCGAGGATCAAGTGCATCCCTTAATCCATCACCTATTAGCATAAATCCAATAGCAGTAATTGTTATAAAAATCCCGGGCCAAATAAACGCAGGCCAAAAAACTGTAGAGTAAGCACCCCACTGACCTCTACCATATAGAATATCTGTCCCCCAATCTGGAATTGACCCATCTCCTAATTCTATGAAAGATATGCTCACAATAACCAAAATTCCACTTTGCATTGCCCCAAAGGATCCAACAATGATATGAGATATAACGTTCGGCATAATATGTTTAAACATTACTTTAAACTTTTCCGCTCCACTAGTTATCGCCGCCCTCACGTAAACATTCTGTTTTACTTGAAGCACCAGTGCTCTTACCAATCGAATAGATACTGGTATACCGAAAAGACCATATATTAATAGAATATTGTACAAACTATTTCCTGTTAAAGGAGCTACAATAATGACAAGAATTAACACTGGAAAAGAAATCCAAAAATCACAAAAACGCATGATCAAGGCGTCAACTTTTCCACCAAAATATGCAGAAATTGTACCCACTGCAAGTCCTCCAAGAGTGCTAATTATAACTGGTAAAGCTGCTGCTGTCAGAGCAGTTCTTGCACCCCAAAGTAATCTCCCAAGGAGATCAAATCCATATTTTGTAGTACCTAATGGATGTTTAGCTGATGGGTCAAGGTAAGGTGTCTCATAGGGAAAATTTGGGGGGCTTATATTTTCTGTAGTAAATGGAGTTAACCAAGGAGCAAACACTGCTAAAAAAGTTATAAATAAGATCATAAGAATTCCCACGATTGTTAACGGGGTAAGTAGGCGTCGAAATAGTCTCCTTTTAGATTGTAATTTCCCTATCTCGAATTCGGTAGTTTCAAAATCTGGTTCCCGCCATCCAGGTATTACATAAAATTTTAACAATCTGGAAATTTTAACCTTTATTTCTTCTTGATATTCATTTATTTCAGTTTCTTCTAAAGTAATCTCAGTTATTTTAATATTTAAAACACACTTGTTAGAGATTTATTACTCATAATAGATCTTGTCTACTAATAAAGATTAATAATTTAATAAAATACAATTCAAAGGTATTTCTGGACTTTTATGTATGAATTCTTTTTATGTCTTTAGTATTTATCCTTTTGTTGAGAATAACCCTAAAATAGTCAACATGATTTTCTTCCAAAATTTGGTAATTATCTAATTAAATAGGAGTAGATCTCATTTTTGCTTGAATGGAAATTTTGTATTCTATCTTAAAAATTTAATTACAATTGAGTATTCAATTAAAATAAAACCTTTTAATGGGATTCAACATGCAAGAAAAGATAATAAACGACGATATTTTGGAAAAGATGACTTTAGAAAATGTCTATAAGATCTTTAATGATAATGTTTTTCCAATGTTGAGTGATGAAGAACGCGAATTTTGTAAAGATCTTGAAGAATTTTGTATCGATCTGCACCCTAAAATAGACAAATCAAAAGATGTGTATGTTCTCTTTCCAAAACTAGGAGAACATGGATATATGCAAAGGATTAATAAATGGAAGGATTTTACCCCTTATGGTATGAAAAAGGAAGTACTCCTTGCGTCCATAATGAGTTGTTGCGACCCTCAATTAGAGCTAGCCAGGGTGGCTAGTGGTATTTTGTGTGGTAATCCCACTTTTCGACATGGTGAAACTGAAGAGTTAATTAAAGTTCAAGATGAATTGATGAGTGGACAAGCTATAGGATGCATAGGCATAACTGAACCCGAAAGAGGATCTGATGCCGTAAATCTGGAGACTACCTGTTCTAAAGAAGATGACGGGATTATTTTTAATGGTGAAAAAGTATATACAACAAATGGAGCGATAGCCGATTATTTTGCCTGTTATGGAGTGTATTCTGTTTCCAACCCGAGGGGTACCATGGTTCAAGCAATGATAAAAAGAGATATGGGTGTTGAAACCAAAAGATTAAAAATCAATGCTGTTCCTCGAGTACAAATCAGTCATACATATTTGAATAACGTAAAAGTACCGTTCGGGTATATTTTAGGAGATGATGGCAAAGGATATAACAATCTTTTTGATGGACTTGTTCCTGAACGCTTGGGAATAATGGGAAGTGGGCTTGGGATTTGTTGGGGTGCTCTTGCATATGGAATTATATATTGCAATTTACGAAAGCAGTTTGGCCAATCAATAATAAAATATCAAGGAGTTGGATTTAGCTTAGCAGATTTAATATCAAAAACATCAGCAGCTACTGCTCTAGCTTTACAAGCAGCAACTATTTATGATGACAAAATTTTATTTGCTGAAAAACCAAATAAAAATGCTGTAAAATGGACTGCGGGAGTATCATCTCAAGGCAAATATTTCCTTGCAAAATTAACAAATGAGATCTGTTATGAAGTACAACAGCAAATGGGGGGGATTTCCGTGACTGATAATACTCCTATTGATGAGCTTATGGATACGAGCAAAATTGAAGAAGTAATTGGGGGAGCGAGAAATATACAACTGCTTATTATTCAAAATTCTCTTCGAAGATACGCTAATGATCTTTAATATCAAAAATGAAAAACAAAAAGTGGTTAAAATGACAAAAAATGATAAAAAAATCGGTATTGACATGAGGCAAGTAAAATATATCGCTTCTATCGGCCATTGTCCTAAATGTGGAAGCAATTCTGTAAAGTTTCGGTTACCTTTCGAATCTTATCTCGCAACAAAAGACAATAAACTCGATAAGGTTGTACTTGATTTCTCAAATCCTCAGTATTGGCTAAGAAAAACAGTAACGACTTGTTTAGAATGTGGGCACAAATTCCATCTACGAGATCATAATAATGAGTTTTACCAAGGTCTAGAAGCATCTAAGAATGACGAAGGAGATTCTTCTGTAAAATGGTATTATGACTTTGAATCTTATAAACAAGAAGGTTAAATCTTTTTCTTTTTTTTTTTAAATTTCACTCAAAAAATATGAAATTATGAACGCTCATGAAAGAGTACTTAGAGCATTAAATCACGAGGAACCTGATAGGATCCCCCTCTTCTGTCAAGCTATAATGCCTGGATTCGAGAGAAATGTGCTAGAATACTGGGGAAAAGACTTCCAAAGAGATGATAAGTATGTTCTTTTTTTTAGTGATTATAATATTCATAGGAAATTAGGTTTCGATATGGCTTGGGGATTTGGTGTCGTTCCCATGAAATTTCCTCGATATATTTTAAAAGAAAATCCTTTACCACAATTAGAAGATCCTAATAAAATCGTTGATATAGATGGGAGAATTTACTTAAGAAATCCTGAATTCAACGTACCATGGTATTTAGAAAATTATATCACTACTGAAGAAATGGCAGATGAATTCAATGATACTTATTATTCTATAGAATGGGATGATAATGCTCGATTTATACCGAAGCTTAATAAACGATTGAAAGAGTTTCCGACTGATGAAATTGTTCCTTGTGGTCATATAAACAGTATTTTGGAACCTATTTGGGAAGGCTTAGGATTTTCTCTATTTACTAAGCTTCTAAGAAAGAAAAAGGACAAACTCAAGAGATATATTGATTTGAGAACAAAAATTGCAGTTGATGGCGCAAAAATATTAGCTGAAACTGATTTGGATGTGTTCTTTCTCTGCGATGATACAGCTTTTAAAAAGAGGACAATGATTAGTCCCAAAGATCATCGAGAACTTATTATACCCTCGTATAAGAAGATTCTTCAAAAGATAAGAAAGGCAGGAAAGTATGCAGTTTTTCATTCGGATGGTTTTACAGAACCTTACTTTGATGGGCTGATTGAAGCAGGATTTAATGCGGTTGAATCTTTAGAACCAATGGCCGGTATGGATCTAAAATATCTAAAGGAAACTTATGGTGATAAACTATGTCTGATTGGAAATATCGATGTTTCAGAGTTACTTCCTTTCGGGACAAAGGATGAAGTTGTGCAATCAGTAAAAAAATGCATAAAAGATGCAGGAAAAGGTGGGGGATATATTCTTAGCCCTTGCACAGATATAACTACTGCGTGCAAACTTGAAAATATATTTACTATGGTTGCAGCTACGAAAAAATATGGACAATACCCTTAGAATTAGGAATTAAACATAGTTTACTTAATTCGAATATTGATCATTAATCTTTTTCTGTGGACTTTTTTTTCTCTTTCCAAAAAGAAGCCTTTGATTTTTTTCCACAAATTTCGGTCCAAATCCTGTCAACTCTGCTAAAGGACCTCTAATTCCTTTCATATTACCTGTCTTTGTATAAAGAATCTCTGTTCTTTTAATAGCTTTAAACACTTGATATGGATTTTTAAATTTATCGATTAGGGCTTTTGCTTTCTTAGGACCGATGTCTACTAAACCTTCGATAATAAAAGATCTACGTTCTTTTTTTGATAGCTCTTTAGGGGCACGTCTTGAAAGGAGAGGAACGCCGTCTTTTACCTGTTCTCTATGTGCAATTCTTTCAATTACTATTGCAGTATCCTCTAAATTTCTTGTAGGAATGATCGAAATACCTAATTTGTAAGAAGTATAAGCTAAAGCTCCGTAGATTGAAGAAATTTTCATCCCGGTATTTTCAAATACTTTATCATTTAATCCTTCTAGAATTAGTATCGGGCAGCTATATGCTTCCTTTAATCGTAATAATTGTTCAAATAATCTGTTATCCATAATCGAAGACACAAAATCAAAACCCTCCTTTCTCTCAATAGCAACCTCTTGACTTATGACAACATCTGCAATATCTAGTTGCTTCGATTCATATGATATTAT
>JAEOTL010000272.1 GCA_016839845.1 Promethearchaeota archaeon | reverse complement strand
TCAGAGGCAAGAATGAGAAAGATGTTCGAAGATGCCGAAAAAAACGCACCCAGCATCCTCTTTATTGATGAAATAGATGCAATAGCTCCTAAAAGAGGCGAAGTAACTGGTGAAGTAGAAAGGAGGGTTGTTGCTCAACTTCTTTCCTTGTTAGATGGTTTGGAAGGAAGAGGTGAAACTATTGTCATCGGAGCAACTAATAGAGTAAATGATATTGATCCTGCGCTTAGAAGACCTGGAAGATTTGACCGTGAAATTGAAATTGGAGTCCCAGACACAGATGGACGATATGAAATATTATTAATTCACACGCGTGGAATGCCACTATATAAAGATGTTAATTTACGATTAATGGCTGAAAAAACTCACGGATTTGTTGGAGCAGATGTCGAAGCATTGGCAAAAGAAGCGGCAATGTTATCAATAAGAGAAATATTACCAAAAATTGATTTAGAGAAACCTATCCCCCCTGAAATTTTAAACAATCTTCAAATTAAAATGAATCATTTTGAATCTGCGTTAAATAGTATTGAACCTTCAGCATTAAGGGAAGTCTTGATAACACAACCTACTGAAACTTGGGAAGATATTGGTGGTTTAGAAGAAGTAATATTACAATTAAAGGAAGTAATCGAGTGGCCTTTAAAATATCCTGAATTATATCGCCATTTGAATTCGAAACCTCCAAATGGAATTTTACTTCATGGTCCCCCTGGAACGGGGAAAACTTTAATAGCGAAGGCATTAGCTCATGAGAGCGAAGTGAATTTTATTTCGGTTAAGGGCCCCGAATTTTTATCCAAATGGGTTGGAGAAAGTGAAAAAGCGGTAAGAGAAACTTTTCGAAAAGCAAGGTCAGCATCTCCTTGTATTATTTTCTTCGATGAAATTGATGCTATAGCAGCACAACGAGGAAGACATGCTGGGTCTCACGTAACTGAATCAGTTATATCACAATTACTAACTGAAATGGATGGATTAGAAGGATTAAAAGACGTTATTTTACTTGCTGCAACAAATAGGGTTGATATGCTCGATCCAGCAATGTTACGTTCAGGAAGATTCGGCAGACACATTGAAATACCAATGCCTGATAAAAAAGCACGCAAAGAAATATTTAAGATTCATCTTAAAAATAAACCCTTGGCTAAAGATGTTGATATTGACAAAATGGCAGAAAGGATGGAAAATTATACTGGTGCAGATATACAAGGAATATGTGAAGAAGCAACTCTGCTAACTATTCGAAGAGCTCTAGACGATTCTACTATTAATTCACAAGATTCAGAATCAGTAAAGAAAGTAAAAATTTCAAAAACGGAATTCGATGATGCTATGGAAAAAATATTAAAATCAGCAGACAGGGCAAAAATTGCTCAAGATAGATATGCAAAAGAACCAGAAGAAATGTATAGATAATTAATATTTTAAATTTAATTAAAAATATTAAATAAAAGTGTGAGTGTGTAGATGGAAATAGAAGAAAGTGAAGCAAATGGCAATTTTATTAGTTTGGATAATTTATTGGAAATATTGGGAAATCCAACGAGAAGATTAATTTTATCGAAATTAGCTAAAGTCCCACATTCCACTTCAGAATTAGCAAATGAATTAGGAATATCAAGACAAGCAGTTCATAGTCAATTAAAAATTCTACTTAGTTATAATATAATTGAAGAAATCGATCTTGAAAAGCCTGGAGGAAAATATTGTATTAAGAGTAATCTTTCAGTAAGAATAGATATAAGTCCTCATTATTACAATATTAAGTATAGCACAGAAGAAATTAAGGGAGATAACGAAATAATTCAACTTAAAGATACTGATTTTTCTACTGATTATCAAAGAATTAAATTACCTAATAAAAAAATTAGATTTCTAGGAGAAAAAATTAAAGAAATAGAGGATAGTGTCAGAAATTTAGAAATAGAGAGAAGTGAGTTGCTACAAAATAAACAATGCTTTCTTGGTGAGCTAAAAAATATAATGGAACGGCAATATAAGGAAAAACTTCTTGAATCTATTAAAGAACGACGTAAAAAAGACAAACTCATTAAGGAAAGTCTGAATTTAGGAGAAGAAATCTTTTTTACATTGTTTTTCAATCCTGAAAAATATTTCAGAAAAACTTCTGTTAGTCTGTTAGATCGTCTATTAGATGACATCTTTTCTTCAGATATGGATATAGATTTACGAGCGAGAAATCGAGTTTCAATTGAACCATTGCTTAAGGATTTATCAAAAATAATGGATTTTCTCCATGAAGAAGAAGATGATTGGTTTTTTGATTTATAATTTAATAAAAAAACTAAAACAAAAATAGGGTGATTAATATAAATATTAAAGAATTAAAGAAAGAAATGCCTGACATTTTTGAAAAGGTTCGAGCTGATGTAAGGCAGATTATTGGGCGCCATAGGGCTGGTTTAAACTTGGGTTTAGCAGAAATGGGAATGTATCAAGGCGGATTTATTGGTGGAATGCATTTCCCTCCAGGAACCGATATTGTTATGAATAAAACACCATTGAAAATTATTCTTGAAAAACAACCCTATGAAATAGTTTGGGCTTATACATATCACATTCTATTGCATGAGTATATTCATTCTTTAGGTGTATGGAACGAGCACCAATGTCGTGTTGTCACCCTAAAAGTTAGTGAAGAAATCTTCGCAAATAATAATCATCCTGCTATAATTCTAGCAAAAAAAGGAATCGGAGCATATTTTCCAGATTTAAATTTAATCTATGCTCCTCCGGAATATCGTCCTGATGGCATCTCAATTGAGTATGTCCATGGATTTGATAAGGAAAGTTATTCCTATTATTCATAAACTTGTTGCGAAAATATTTGAAAAATAAAAAGTAATTAAAATAGAAAAAAAAATATTTATTAGTTTATTTTATACTACTCTTTTGTTGAATTTTTTTCCCACATTCAGTGCAGTGTTTTGCGTTTTCATCAAGAAGACCATTACACTCAGTACATCTTGAAACATAAGTCCCCATCATATCTTCGAAAATTAGTTGGACTCCACATGATCCACAGAATTTATTGGAGAGATATGCAGATTCACCACATTTAGTACATATCTTTTTAGAATCAACAAATAGCCTTTCCATATGCTCTTTCTCTTTTTTTATTTTTTTTCTTTCAATAAGCCGATGGACTATTAAAGCTAACAAGCCAGCAATCGCAAATGGAATAAGAATTATTATTAGTAAAATCCCTGTCTCATTCGTTAATAGATTTGTAGTCGTGACAATAGCCAAGAGAACCGTTACTAAAAATACAATCGTCTTATATCCCGTATGTGTAATCATGCGTGATGAATTTTGGTCTTTTAAATATAACAACAT
>JAEOTL010000271.1 GCA_016839845.1 Promethearchaeota archaeon | reverse complement strand
TTTTTTCAATTGCTTGTGTTAAAAAATCTTGGTATTCTTGAATTGTGAGGCCTTTCCATGTGTCGTTACCTCCTATTGTTATAATAACGAGATTGGGATTAAATGAAAGCACATCTCTCTCAATTCTCAGTAAAAGATCTTCTGAAGTTTCTCCACCTATTCCAGAATTTATTGTAGTAATATGCCTTCCAATCCATTCTCTCATACTACTTGCTAACCATGAAAACCAATTAAAATGCCCCAATGAATGCCAATGAAGTTCTGTATTACTGGAACCAAAGGCTACTATACGGATGGGTTTTTGAGGATTAAGTTTCCATTGATTTGTTAAATCTTCTAATCTAGTTATAGACATCTCAAGTACTTTAGAATTTGAACACATTAAAAATTTTCTAGAGAATTAACTTTGCGGATATCGTCTTGAGAATATAAATAATTAAAAAAAAAGTAAAATATAGAAAGTTTTTTAGTCAAAAAAGCTATCTATTCAAAGAATTCTGCACCTAATTCCATTGCAAGCCCGAGAATTTCTCCATAGGCAATTGCGTCTTGTAAATTTCCTTCAATAACAAGATCCCCGGACATATAAGCGCTTGTAGAATCAATTTCACCAGAGCTTAATCCAGCCCAAGTTGCCTGTGTTGCTTTCATAGTAACAGTTGCATCTGCACTCTCTCCTTCCCCATAGTCAGCTGCTCCTTCTCCAAATTTTATCCAGTACTTAAAATCTATATCAGTTACTTCTTGTTGGACAATAACTGTGTCGATATCCTCAAGTTCTTCTTTTAATTCTTCATTTTCAGTTGCAAGCTGTTTTATGAATTCGTACAATTTAAGAGCATCAGAAGGTTCACCTGGACCCTTTTCTCTCATTTCTTTTATTTCTTTTATTAAATTTTCGTCAACCATTTTGATTATCAACCAATTTTTTTTCATAACTAAAAAACATTTAGTTATGGATAGCAATGTCGTTTTATTTTAAAATCTTTTTTAAATCAAATTTCTATATATAATGAAAGAAAATAAGTTTTGAGTAATTCTATAAATCTTCTTATCTTAAACAACAATCTTTATATTTTTTTCCACTTCTGCAAGGACACAGTGAATTACGGCCAATTTTTTTTACTTTAATTTGAAATGGCGAGGGTAAATCCTCTCCTTTTTTTATTTGATTCGCGATAGCTTTAAATCGAGGTAGCGTGTTTACATAAAATTTCTTCCATCCTTTACATAATATACTTAAAGTTCTTGAAGAGTTTAAAATGTTATATCTATGCTTTTGACAGTCTCCATGACAGAAAGCAATAAAAGGGCAATTATTACAGCTATTATTGAATTCGGACTTTTGATGACCAAATGTAGTATATGTTCCCGAATTTATGAGATCATCCCAACTATGAGTTTTAACATTTCCGAGCAGTAAGTCCTTTCGTACAAAAAAATCACATGGATAAACATTGCCATCATATTCCACCACGAAATATTGACAACAATTATTATTCATATAGCAAACGCTATAAGCTCCTGACACTAAATAATTTAAAATAGAATCAAAAAGTCGAATAGAGACTTTATTGATATCCTCTTTCATCCACTGTTCAAATATTTCACAAAGAAAATCCCCCCAATCTTCTCCTGTTATTGAAAATGGCTTGAGCTTTCCTTGTTCATCAAATTCAACACAAGGGATATATTGATGATAAAAAAAGCCCTCGTCTTTTAAATACTGATAAATCTCACCAGGTTTTTTAACAGTTTTATTGTTAACTAAACAAAGGATATTAAATTCTACATTGTGGTTCCTTAGGTGATTTATTCCACGTAATACTTGGGAATGGGTGGGTTTAAGACCAATTGTTCTTCTATAATAATCATGGAGATATTCTGGTCCGTCAAGGCTAACACCAAGAAGAAACCTGTATTCCGCAAAAAACTCTGCTAGATCATTAGTAATAAGTGTTCCATTTGTCTGTAATCCATTACTTATTACCGCATTCGGTGGGGCATACTTTATTTGAAGCTCAACCACTTTTTTAAAGAAGTTCAATCCCATCATGGTTGGTTCCCCACCTTGCCATCCAAAAGCATAATTATTATTTTGATCTGTCTGCATATAACCCGTTATCATGCTTTCTAGTATATCTTCTGACATTCTGGGTTGAGTTTCGACATTCTTAAGGTGATCAATATAGAAACAATATTGACATCTAAGATTACAATCAGCAGAAGCAGGTTTGACCAGTAATGAGAATGGTTTCATATTTATTTTGTGAATACGCCTTCAGATTTAATTTATAATGCCTTAGATTTGACCATTTTGGTCATATTTCTAATGAGCGGAATGTAATTTTTAGGAAGGATTTTTTCAAACACTGTTATTAGTAAATCCTCATCGATTTCAGATATATTTTTCTTTTTAATCTCTTCTTCTATTAATAGATTCGTTTGTTTCTGGAATTGAGAAGGAACAAATCCCATAATAAGAGAATACATGCTTTTTCCTTTTTTATCCCACACTATTTTAGTCTCCCCAATCTTATCCTTCATACCTGAGCGATTGTCTATTAAAGCTAAATGTTCATTTTTAATTTCACCATCATAAGGAATTCCAAGACGCTCGAATTGCTCAATAGGAGAATCATCCTCTTTCATTTCTTTGACCAATGCACTAATCATTCTTTTCTCAATTTCAGCATTAATTATTGGATTTTCTTGGTGGGGATCCGATTGAAGATCAAAAAGTAAACTTCCAAAAATATAAGGATTTACGTATCTAAATTGTGCTTCAGATTTCATAAGTTTAGTTCCCTTCGTAAAACTGAAGGGATCTGATAATTCGATTGTTTTCAACTCATTTATAGAGAAAAATCCACGCATATGGGTAGGCATAAGGGTATATTCATAAATGGGTTTATTAAAAAGATTAGATGGACCTCTCATATAGACATATCTCCCATCAGTAATGTTTACTTGAGCCCCATGAGTTCCAAATAATCCAAATTCCTTAATTTTTGCATCTGAATTAATAGTTTCTTTTAGGACTTTACCCTCCATATCTTTTGTGGGCTCTATTCCAAAAAACTCAAGAATGGTAGGTACAATATCTGTAGTTTGTACTAAGGCATTTCTTCTTTCATTCTTCTTACCTGATCTTGGATCCCATATAAATAAAGGTATATGAGCAATCTCATTATATATAGGTTGTATTGCTTTTGCCCACCAATCTTTTTCACCCAATAGAAAACCATGATCCGTGGTAATGATAAGCATTGTATCATCCCACATATCTTTCTCATCCATTAAATCTAGAATTTTACCAAGATAAGTATCACACATACTTACAGAGGCGGCATATTCTTTTCTAACATGTTCTACTTGCTCTTTAGTTTCTTTAACTATCCCATAATCAGGCCAGTCGAAATGTGGACCATTATACTCATGTTTGTAGAGATCTTTATATTTCTGATGTGTAAAATAAGGTTCGTGGGGATCAAATGTTTCGATATGGAGAAACCAATTATCCTCCTGATGATTTTTTTCAATGAACTCCGTTGCTAGTTTAAAAGTTACTGGTTGTGGCTGTTCTTCCTCAGTTTGCATATATTTTCGATTTACCCAATCTTGACGCCAGTGGGGCCAGTTTTGTCGCATATTTGGAACGGCTTCAGGGATGTCTGGATCTTTAACTTCTCCTTTCCAGGGATCCCCTTCATGTCCTCTAGCAATTTCCCACGAATTATATCTATTGTGGTATGTACACCCTCCGTCTTCCCAATAATGATAATGATCGCTTACTAGATGGGTATAAACTCGATTGTTCTTTAGAATTTCTGGCATCGAATCATCAAATGGTTCTAAAGGTCCCCAACTTCTATGAAGAAAGTTATGTCTACCGGTATGTAGTTCTCTCCTTGCAGGGATACACATTAAGCTACCCGTATAGCAGTTATCAAAAATGACGGTCTTTTCTGATAATCTTATAAAATTTGGGGCGTGAACCCAATTGTTTCCATAATTTGGCAGGAAATGCCTATTTAGTGTATCAAAAAGAATGAATATTACTTTCATTACTAATCTCCTAAATAATCATATTTACCTAAATTAAAAGTGAGGAAAAACACTCCGTTTAAATAAAAATTATAAAATTTTATAAAGATTTATAGTTTTCAGTTCGAGTTAAAATTTTGTTAATTAATCAAGTGAGAAATTATATCTTCAAACTACTTTATATTCTTATATCATCTGGACAAATTTCCTTACCATCCATAGAGGACTTTATTGCTGCTAAAGCAAATTGGGTAGTATACCTTCCTTCTTCTCCTGTTAAACTTGGTTTACCACCTTTCTTTATTATATCTATAAAGTGATTAGTAGAGTTGATAAAACCATATTTCCAATCTCGTTCCATATCTGTGTATTTTTCAATTTTTCCCTCTTTAAATACTACTATTGGAGGGAAAATCCCGCTATCTGACATAATATTACCTCCTGCTGTTGCTTGATTAATCCACATGGCTCCTTTAGAGCCTGTTAAGGATATGAAATCATCTTCTGCATAATAGGGACTGGGTAAATGCATATCGGGAAGCTGATTATATTCCATTGTTCCATATTTCGGAACAAGGGATTCTTCGGTATCTGAAGTTTTATATTTCCACATGATATACGCGGGTAAATCCATTATTTTCCTATCTACCCAAGCATATACTTTTTCAATCTTATCTTCTATAAAATGTAAAGCGAGCCAGAATTTGTGAAAACCATCATCAAACACACATGGAGATCCAACATCTAAGCCACCACCGCAGGTTTTGGGATCATATCTCCATCTCCATGCACTCCAAGGGACCTCCCAACCCCCACGAGAAGCTTCAAGAGTTTTAATATGAATTGAATTTATTTCACCAATTATTCCTCCCTCTATTAGCTGTTTGGCCTTGAGAATTGGGGGGTAGAAAGTAAAATTCTCAAACACTTTTAACTTAACATCATTTTTTTTACAAACTTCAATCATTTTATCACAATCTGTAATGGTATTAGCCATTGGTTTTTGAACACTTATTCCTTTTACATTTGTTTGAGCTGCATAAAGTGTCACTTCAGTATGTAAATGATGAGGTAAGAGTATTTCTAAAATATCTAACTTTTCAGCATCCAGCATTTCTTGATAATTAGAATAAACGTTAATATCCGAATCAAGGTCAAATTTTCCAATTTTCTCATTGGCATGTTTTTTCTTCTTATCACATAAGCACGTGATTTCTATATCGTCCCTATTTAAATATCCTAGAACATTTAAATCAAAGATAACACCAGTACCAACAAATCCTACCTTTAGCATGAGGAGTTCCATATTTGAATTGTTAATTAAATTTAAATAATTATCTTTGGTAATTATAGTTATCTAAAGCAATGAGAACGCAATCTTTGATGATATGCCAGTTAATCAAGCTATTGTTAAACAAATCTCTCAAAAATTTCAATATGGTATAACTACTTCAGAATTAGGGCCCCCTGATTATGAGCTAGCCTTAAAACAACATTGTGATTATATCAAAGCGTTAAGAAAATGCGGAGTGAAGGTTAAAATACTAGAAGCAGATGATAAATTTCCAGATTCAACATTTATTGAAGATACAGCAGTTGTGAACGAGAATGTAGCAATAATCACTAATTTTGGGGCTCTAAGTAGAAGAGGAGAAGAAATAAGCATTCATAATATTCTAAAGGATTTTTACCAAGAGATCGTTTCAATTAAGGACCCTGGAACTCTAGAAGGCGGTGATGTTTTGAGAGTTGAAAATCAATATTTCATTGGAATATCTAAAAGAACAAATAAGAAAGGTGCGATCCAGCTTAGAAAAATCTTAAAAGCACATGGTTTTAATTGTTCACTAATACCATTAAAAAACCTTCTCCATCTTAAGACAGGAGTGGCTTATTTAGGAGATAATAACATTATAGCATCGGGAGAATTGATAAACACCTCCTTTTTTTCAAATTTTAAAATAACTGAGGTTAGTAAGGTTGAGAGCTATGCAACTAATTGCATACGGGTAAATAATTATGTTTTAATGGCACATGGCTTTAGAAATCTTAAAAAATCAATTTTGGACTTAGGATACGAAGTGATAGAACTAAAAATGTCAGAAATTAGAAAGATGGACGGAGGTCTTTCTTGTTTATCTTTAAGATTTTAATTAGGGAAAAAAATTGAAATTTAAAAAAAATTTTGAATTTTTTCTATAGTGTTTCAAGGAATTCTTCCATAACCTTTATGTAACCATCTTGAGCCTCATAATTAACCATATGACCAATACTAGGAGAAAATATTTCTAACCTAGAGTTAGGAATTTTTTGATGTAACTTTTCGGATTCTGCTGGGAGGATAAAGATGTCCTTATCACCGTGGACTATTAGAGTAGGAACATTAATTAAATGAACTTTATCCTCAACATCAAAATTGTTAACTATAGAGTTCATTGTTTTGAAGCCTACAAATTCTTCATTTTGAAGTGTTTTTTCTATGAATTCTTCAATTAAAGCGGGATTTTTTCTCTTAAATCGACGATTGAAACATAAATTCACAAAAATTGTTTCTATTACCTCACGATCAATTATTTTCATTTTGCCTTCACGAATATCTTCAATATATTGAAGTAAACCTGGATTTTGTAGTACTGGGGCAGTAGACATTAATATTAATCCATCTAATCTCTTCGCTAAGAGAGGATTCGTCGCATAGATTTGAGCAATCATTCCCCCCATACTATGCCCATGTAATATTATCTTTTCATCACCTAGTATTTTTGAGAGGGTTTGCTCGAGATATTGAACCAAATTAGTTAATTCATATTCCACTGTTTTTGGTTTATCGCTTTTACCATGCCCAAGATGATCGATTAATATTACTCTATAGTTCTTAGAAAAGTGTTCTAACAAATCTTCATATATCCATGAACTACCTAAATATCCATGAATATATACAAGATTTCTTCCTTTTCCCTTTTCTTGATAATAAACTCTATAACAATTATCTAATTCAACAGTTGGCATTTTCGATTCGTATTCTTTTTATTGTTTAATTAAATAAGGAAGGGGGATATTCTAAAAACTTTATTTTTTATATGATTATTTAAGTGAGCAACATGACAAATTTCATATAGTTATTAGATTTATAAAACTCAATGTCGTATAACAGAGAAGAGTTAGATCCAAGAAAAGTATATGAACGAGCATTATATTATGGGTGTGGATACTCGCTTGAAGAGCTCAAGAAACCTCGAATTGCGATAGTAAATTCATGGAATGAAATAAATCCGGGACATATTCATCTTCGAAGATTAGCTGAATTTGTCAAAGAGGGAGTCAAAGAAGCAGGAGGGACCCCGATGGAATTTAACACGATTGCATCTTGTGATGGGATTGCAAATTCTGGAAACTTCTCAAAATATATTCTTCCTACCCGGGAAATTATAGCTGCTTCTATAGAGTGTACAATTAAGGCTTATAAGTTCGATGGCATGGTCATGCTATGCTCTTGTGATAAAATTATACCGGGAATGCTTTTAGCTGCAGCAAGATGTGCCATTCCCACAATCTTTCTAACAGGGGGGATAATGCAAGCAAAGCTGTTTAATGAAGGACCACTAAAAGGGAAAACTTTTGTAACATCAGATATTAAAGAGGCAATTGGTAAGTACTTGAATGGTGAATTAACTCCGGAAAATCTAAATCTAATTGAAACCCAAACTTGCTGTTCTCCCGGAGCTTGTAATATGATGGGGACAGCAAATACAATGGCTTGCATAGTAGAAGCCATGGGATTATCTCTACCTGGTTGCGCTACTTTAAGTGCCATTGGTATTGAAAGAGATAATTTAGCGAGGGAAACAGGTAAGATAATTTTGGATCTGGTTAAAAATAGAGTTACTGCTCTTGAAATAATAACACCCGATTCAATTGAAAATGCCATTAAAATTGCTTTATCATTTGGTGGCTCTACCAACATGGTTTTACATATGTGTGCTTTGTCATACGAGATTGGGAACCCTTTAAACCATTTTTATTTCGATGATTTAAGCAAATCTGTCCCCTTACTCGCTAAATTTAAACCAGCAAGCGAGTACACATTAACAGAATTCCACGAAGCTGGAGGAGTAAGAGCGATGATGAAAAAGATGTCAAGAGTGTTAAATCTTTCAACAAAAACAGTGCTTGGAAAAACCCAGAGTGAATTACTCCACAATATAGAAATCCATGATTATCAAATTATTCGGTCCTATGACGATCCAATTGAATCAGAAGGAGGAATTGTTGTTTTAAAAGGGAACCTAGCACCAGAAGGGGCATTAGTAAAAAGGAGCGCTGTCAATTATAATATGAGATACCATAAAGG
>JAEOTL010000270.1 GCA_016839845.1 Promethearchaeota archaeon | reverse complement strand
TCCTTGGCAAATTCTTTAGTGATTGTCTTATTATCAATCACATCTTTTTTAAATAGCTCCCATAAATGTTGGTCAGTTCGACCAAACGAGGTTCCTGCCCCAGGATAGGATTCTTCTGCTAATATTAACATATGAGTGAGCCATAAAGTTTGAACCCCTTGCCAAAATGTCTCTGCAGGTTCCCATGGTACATGCTCTAAATTTTTAGCCATTTGCCCCAATTCTTCAATACGCGTAGGATCATTTGTTAGATTTTTTAAACGCCTACATTCTTCCGCGTATTTTAACGCTAACTTTTTAGGAATTTGAGCAGAAATCATGATAGCGCGTAATTCAGCACCTTTGGGACCTTGTTGGTCCTTTGTGTTTAATTTTTCATAATGTTGTTTTGCTTTTTCATAAACGTACTTAAAACCCTTCTTTATAATCGTCTCATGATCCGGAATTATATGACCACCAGTAGCTCCGGCATTTCCAAATCCAGATTTATGATATTTGAAGAACTGCTTCCTAACATTTAAATTCTTTTTCCAATAATCTTTTGCTTCTTTATCGCTGAAACATTTACTTAATTGAGTATTGAATCTTGACCCTGCTAATAAACTTGGCCCCACTATTTCTTGAGGAATATAATTTAGCATAACCTCTTCAAAAAAGATCGATCTTCGTTCTGCTAAAGATAATAGCCAAAAATTTTCAGGTAAACTAGTGACCGTTTGAGCCATGGATCTAAAAGTACTTTCAAAGACACCTTTTCCTTTTATTCCTATATATGTGTGAGTTTCTGGGGCAACATAATAATCCGTCTCATTCCAGACGATATCCCGATCTTTCCCCGTAGTGAAAGCCATAAATTGATTATTCCATTCTCGGTTTGCTCCTTTAAAATAGTAATCCCTTAGCCATTGTGAACGCTGTGATAAACCATGAGGTTCTGCTATTTTAAATTTTAAATTTTGATTTGATTCTGTCATTTTTCAAATCTCTTCACGAAAGCTAATTGTTATGCATGTTAAAGTAAACATTCTTTACTTTAAAAAAAACCTATTTAGTAAATTAATGAAAATTTTGATTTAAAAAAAGTGGACAGAGAATAAAGTTTATTTAATTAGATTGTAAACATTTTTCAAACGCTTTTTAGCATCTTATACAGGAGATTGATAAGACCAAACGCAATCAATATACCCCCCAAGACGATGAAGAACACACCACGGAAGATGTCATGATATTGCGGATACCCATATGTATGAGTTGAGGCACCAAGGAAAATCCCCCCAGGTATCTCAAAAATTACCCCAATGACCACACTTAAGAAGCTAATCACGGGATGAACAACTGATTCGGGCTTTCCTCTGCCACGAAAAAGCTTTATAACGCCAGCTAGTATCGTAATACAGCCTAAAACTATGAGAAAGGCCCCAAGACTGTCCCAAAGGAGATCAGATGGTACCCATGCGAGAAACGAGCCCATAGTTACGAAGAGAACACCAATTACAATTACTAATATCTTATTAATTTTCATGCTTGATTCACACAAGATAAATACATTTTTGGATAAGATTTCTTATCTTATTTTTTTCCATGAAATTTTCATTGAATTTTGAGACTTGAGAATGGTTCCATCCTATCTTCCCTTAATTGTAAAATTATCGCTTCTTCAGGGCAGGTTCTATGACATAAACCACAACCAAGACACTTATTCCTATCAACTACAGCAAAATTTTCTTCAGTAGAAATTGCATCAACAGGACACCTATCAACGCAAGCATTACAAGCACTACATCGATCTTTATCGATAATCGATTCGAATATTGCATTCATGAACTTATGTTTATCAAAACCGAATTGGGTTATACCTCTCATTAAACCACAACAACACGGGCAACAGTTGCATATATTGGATAAATGCGTTTTATTAGCTCCTGCGTGTACTAATCCCGCTTCATCAGCTTCATCGATAATTTTTATTGCTTCATCAGCATTAATTTCTCGTCCTATACCATTTTCAATATAATACTCAGCAGCAGCACCAAAACTAAGACAATTTTCCATGGGGTAATCTTTATTGCAGCTACTTTTAATGAGTTTAGTTTCTTTTCTACAAATACATTCTGCAACAGAGATTACTCTAGCTTCCGTTATGCTCTGTTTAAGTTTTTGATAAGGAACAAGTACTGTATCAGGTTCTACTGTTTCTTCGATCGGGATAACCTTAAAACCAGGCATATTAAATTTACCTAGTTCAAAAATATATTTTGTATCAAAATATTCTCGATATAATTGAGCAAGATCCTCATCAATTTTTTGTACTGAATATTCATATAATCCAATCATAAAAGGTGCTAAATTATAGACGGTTGTGTTACCTCGTCGAATGCGGAAAAGTAGTCCTTTTTTCGACAATGATTCCAAATCTTTCTCGACTATATTTTTATCTAACCCGGTTCGTTTTGCTATTTGATTTGCAGTTTCTCTTTCTCGAGAAGGTTTCAATTTTAAAACAATTTCCACATCTTCTTCTGAAAAAAGCCTTTTCAATATTTTGACTCCAACGCCAGATGAAGTTTCAGGAAAACCAATTGAGTTTTTATTTATATACTCTCTTAATTTTACGTAAGACTCTTCAGACATCATTTATACCTTGAATTTATATTTGTCTGTTAATCCTTTATTTTTTTTTCTGAATTTCGATTTAGTTAATATCCAGTTGAATCTATTACCTTATATATCTATCATTTAGTTGAATACGTTATTTATTCTTTTTTGGAAATTCCTTTGAAAAAACTAAAGCTTCTTGTTCTTTATAAGGTTAATCGATTTCATTTTCTTCCGAATGTAAAAATAAAAAAAAAAAAATAAGTTTTTATTCAAAAAAAAAAGAATTAATTTATGATAGTCTATGGTTCTGGTGGGGTTAGTCCTATTGATCCATAGGCCTCTTCTACGGTAGCCCAGGTCTCTATTGAATATTTTAATCCAGGGACAGATAAAAACATATTTACATTAGCTCTGGCTCGATTTATAGCTTCTTCTAATTTCCCTTCCTTTACTAGAGTTACACCAAGCGAGACGATACCATCCTTGTTTGAACTAATAGCATTAGTGACAAGAGCTTCTCCAAGGCTATCATCAGGTGGGAATTTTTTAGCAGCCTCAATAGCTATTTTTACCATCTCTGGTGACGACTCGGCAGGCCACCACACAAAAGCAACTAAATATGGCATTTTTTTTACCTCATATTAATTTTTAAATTATGAATTGAATTTCGGTTCAATTTAATATTCTCAACTTATTATTTAAAGATTTACATTATTGTCAAAGGATCAATTGTTAACAAATAGTGTTATTCAAAAAGAAATCCAGTGATCGATGAAATTTTTAAACTTTCTGTGAGTCTTTTACATAGGTTTTTAGTCTTAAGATAGTATAAGAATGTGGATATTTTAAGAAATATCTTTATTCAATTTGTTTGAATTTTTCAAGAATCTTAAAACGGTTAGATATTTGGTTGGAATACCCTTTTGATAATTTTTTCTTTCTATCTCAAGGCATTCAGGGCAAACCGCCAATTTTAGGACATTTTTAAACTCTTTACCACACTTAAGGCAGAGATAATCCATTTCAGATTCCATCATTTACCTTTTGGAAGTCACCAAGGTATAAAAAGAAAGAGAGAGAATAGAATTTGAGTAAATTTTCTTTTATGCATTATTTAACCTAAAAGTATATCCCTCATCCCTTACGATGAGTAAAATGCCTTTTTTTCTGAATTTAATGAATAATGGCTTGATTTCTTCATATGGTATATCATATTTATCAGCCATTATTTCGATCATAAACTTGGGGAATTTCTTATACGATTGGTTAAGAACTTGGAGCATGTC
>JAEOTL010000269.1 GCA_016839845.1 Promethearchaeota archaeon | reverse complement strand
TTTTCCGTAGCATAATCATTAGATACATTTTTCTTATATTTTATTTAGCTGGTTCACTAACTGCTTTATTAAACATTATAAAGCGACCAGCTTTTCTTGTAGAACTAACTAACAAAGTATATGATTTTATTATCTTCCATCAGAGTGGTATTCTGTTATACTCGTACAATTTCGAGACTGGTGAGGAGACAGATGATTCAATATTGAAGGGATCAATCTTGATTGGAATAAATCATATTTTAACAAATTTCATCGATAAAAAAGATCAGTTAAATCTTATAAAAATGAAAGAAAGAGATATTATCTTCGAATATGATATTACCCATGGTTACGCAATTTTACTGACCACAAATCATAAGAACTCTTTTATCGAAAAAGCAGTAAGTAACTTTATGAAAGCTTTCACCGAATTGAATGGGGAAAAATTAGTTAAAATGAAAGGACTAATAAACATCTCTGAGTTTAAAAATGCAAAGAATTTAATCTTTGACCATTTTTCTCCTTATTTCTCAAAAAGTTAATTTCCATCAAAGTATATAAAGCGTAAGAACAAATCTTAATTACGAAACTGTGTTCTATTATAATTATTAGAATATTAGTATTTTAAAGAAATCATAAACTACAACGGGTACTTTTTTATCTGTTCATCCTCATGTATATAATTTTCTTTGTTTTACTAGGAATCGGATATTTCTCTATTTTTTGTGCGTGCATCTTTACCTTAATTCATATAATTCGTTATCACAGAAGTTATGGGGTAAAATCTATGGCAGTTTTAAATTTTTTAAACCTTTCTAATGCGGTTATTATATATTCCTCTCTATTTATCAGTTCAATAACTATATTTTATTCCCAAGTGGTCAATATTTTTATATGGGAACTTTCTCTTGTTTTTGGGTTTGTGGGATTAATATTGACGTCTCTTATTTATACATTCTTGAAAGAATCAAAAAAAATTCCCGATTTTCCTTTTATCTATTTTATTTTACTATTAGGATTTCTTATAGGTTCCTTCTTTATTTCAGACTCAGTAAACGTTAGTATTGATATAATTAGTTCCCCTCCTTTCTTTATATTTAATCAGTCTAAGATAACGTATACTTATAATTTTGGAACTAGATTAATAATTGTAATATTTATAGCTTCCATTTTGACTTATTATACTTTCATTTCCTATAATATCTATGTTAAAGCGAGGAGTAAAGAAACCGGAAGAAGTGTTATTTATCTTACCTTCTTTTTGAGCATTCCTATATTATTACAGATGTTTTACTCAATTTTTAACCTACCAATCTTAAGAGAACTCCACATCCTTCTCATGTGGCCTGTAGTTTTAGCATTATGTATAATTTTACTTAGGAAACCTGAAATTTTTTTTGAATTGACAAACAAGATATATTATATCAACATTTACCATAAATCAGGGGTATTACTCTTTTCCTATCATTTTGATAAAACTCAAAACAAATTAGATTCGGCTATTTGGGGAAATATTTTAATCGGTTTGAACCATATTTTATCAGAATTTATTGATACACGCGATCAAATAGACGTTCTTCAGACAAAAAATACAGATATCATTGTAAATTATGATAATCTGGGATTTGCCGTAGTATTAATAACAAACAGAAAAAATGAGATATTGAGCAACCTTATTGAGTCTTTTACCCTTGAATTTAAGGATAAATATAACGAAGAATTACTTGAAATTCAAGATGTAAATAAATTAATAAACGTGGCTGAATTCAAGGAAACAAAAGAATTAATAGAAAAAGAGTTTTATCTCTATCTCTAGTTTTGTTAGGTTATTCACCTTAAATTGAAATTACGTTTATCACCCCACCTAGGACCTTTATTTTTCATTATCGATCTTATTGGTGAATTTCTGAAAATCTCTACAGATCCCTAAAAAAAGAAAGGAATCATATAAAATTTCTAAGAAACAGTAGTTTTAATTAATTAGAAATCCTATAGCTCCTATACATTTATAAATCTATAATATTATTATTGTCGTGTAAAATGGAACAAATCACATATCAAGATATTGAATGGGCAAATGATTGGAAAACCATTGTAAAAATATTTGATACCATTGATTACTTGAAATCATTGTTAGATCAACTAGATGTAACTTATCTACGCGAAATTCAACAGAATATTCTAATTTTAAATCTAGAAAAATACGCTTATTCTCTACAAAATTATATCATTCAGAAGTATTCGAAGGGATAGTTTAGGCACGTTTTTCTTAATTGTTAACACAAAAGTCCAATCATCGAATATAGTAATCTATATTAAGAATCCTTTCAAATAATTAAAGAAAGATAATTAGGTAATTATTTTATGAGTAATTCAAATTTAAAACAAGATGTAAATATCAAACGTTACGGGAAAGGCCAAAAATGGAGTTTCGGTATGGCTTCTTTTGCTCAATTTTTTATTAATAGTGCGTTTAATACTTGGGTTTTTTCGTTCTATTATACAGCTGTAGGATTACACGCATTGACTATTACAGCAGCTTTTTCTATTTGGACCATTTGGAACGCCTTCAATGATCCTTTGATTGGTTTTTTGTCCGATCGTACGAAAACAAGATGGGGGCGTCGTAGGCCATACCTAATGATTGGAATTATCCCTGTTCTCATCATTGAAATAATTTTATGGATACCACCAACAGGAAATGAACTTTTAGGATTTCTATATCTTCTTTTAATGCTTATCTGTTATGATACTTTCTATACAATGTTAGCATTACCTACTGATTCTTTATTCCCAGAACTGTATACTTCTGTAGAAGAGAGGGCCCAAGTAAACACTATTCGACAAATCCTTTCAACAGTCGGTTTGATTTTAGCATTTTTAGTCCCTGGGATATTTATAGGAGACCTCACGGAGATGTCTGGATATCTAATGAATGGAGTAGTAACCTCAGTAATTGTAGGAGTGACTATGTTTATTTTTATAAAGTGGGGGGCTAAAGAACGCGTTGAATTCAAGATGGATTATAGACCGGAATTTGGTTTTTTCAAAGGTCTGCTCTATACTTTTAAAAACAAAGGATTTCTTCTCTATACTGCTATGTTTTTCCTATATGAATATACACTTCTAGTCTTAGCTACAACTGTTCCATTGTATGGTATCGAAGTCTTAGGATTAGCATCTGATGACACATTACTTATAGCATTACTTTTAGGAGCGATGTTTATAATTAGTATATTAGCCGTTTTTATCTGGAAAAAATTGGATCTCCGATTGGGGAGTAAAAAAGCTTACGGAATCTCAATTGTAGCATACATAATTGCATCCATCCCATTGTTATTTGTGTCAACTTATATGGTAGGGTTATTAGTGGTAATCTTTATGGGTTTGGGTTTCGGTGGAATGCTTTATTTTGTATATCTTATCGTCGCTGATATTATAGATGAAGACGAACTCAAAACTGGTGTACGACGTGAAGGAACTTTTTTTGGTATTACGAACTTCTTTATGCGACTTTCCATGATATTATCGATCGTGACAGTTGGCTTAGTGTTCACAGGAACTGATTGGGGGGAGTATAATCCAATTCCAGGGATTAATACAATAATAGGACTTAAAATGCTAGTATTCACATTTCCCGCAATTGCGCTCAGCCTTACATTAGTTTGTTTATATTTTTACCCCTTTTCAAAATCACGCGTAGACGAAATTAAAGCAAAACTACTGGAGCTCCATAATGAAAAGAGAGATAAAGTAGGAACTAAATAGAAGATTAATCCTTAAACCTTTTTTTTTCATTTCTAAAAAAGAACTATGTTTAATTCAAATTTTCTTAAGTGCTTGGTCAAGATCGTTGATTAAATCTTCAGGATCTTCTAGTCCCACAGAGAATCTAAAGTGAGTATTGGATATTCCCATAGACTTACGCTCCCAAGAAGCTAGATCTATTCCTGTCATTATAGAAGTATATTCTATCAGTGAAGTAGTATCCCCTAATGATACTCCAACCTTGATAAGTTTTAATGAATTAATAAATTTATTACTCGCATCACTTGACTCAAGCTCAAAACCCATCATCCCCCCGAAATCACTCATTTGTCTCTTCGCAACCTCATGAGCTGGGTGAGTAACCAAACCGGGATAGATTACCTTTACAACTTTAGGATGTTTAGATAGAAATTCAGCAATTTTCATTGCATTTAATGAATGACGTGTCATCCGTAAGCTGAGTGTTCTCATACCCCTTAAAATTAACCAAGCATTAAAAGGACTAATTACTTGTCCCTGAGTCTCTAACCAAAAGTAGCGTATATTTTGAATTTCATTTTTAGGACCAATAATAGCACCACCTAAACAATCTCCATGTCCATTAATGTATTTTGTTAAGCTTTCAACAACAAGATCAGCACCGAGATCCAATGGCTTTTGAAGCGAAGGAGATGCGAACGTGTTATCAACTATACATTTACCGTCAATTTCATGGATTAAATCGGCACATTTTTGGATATCTATGATATCGATTGTAGGGTTCGCAGGTGACTCAAGGAAAATAAGTTTCGTATTATCATCAATCGCATTTTTCACTTCTTTGATGTTGGTTAAATCTATTCTTTTAAATTCAATTCCCATTTGGGGATATAGTTTAGTAATTAAACGATATATTCCAGTATATTGGCTTTTATGAAGTATAATGTTAGGTATCCCTTCTGTATTAACTTGTGGTAATAGCTTTTTTATCTTATCATCACGAATTCTCTCAAGCCTTTTTTGCAGTACACTAGAACAAGCAAGATGAACCGCCCCCATTCCTGAAGCAACAGATATCGCACTCTCTCCATGGTGTAATGTAGCTAATTTGCTGTCTAATGCAAATAGTGTTGGGTTTTCAGTTCTAGAATAATAATAATGGTTTTCAAGTAATTCACTTAAGGAAGAATAGGTATAAGATTTTGTAGCATAAAGAGGAGTCCGAAGACTATGAGAAGTTTCTGGATAGGGGTCTTCTCCAGCACGAATGAGTTGAGTATCAAATTTTAACTTATCCCAGTTATCACGATATTCTTTATTTACTTGTTGAAAGGTTTTCTTTTTTTCGGTCATATTTTTCCCTTAGAAGAGTTAAAGAATTGTATTTCTAGATACTATTTTACAGTATTAAGATTAAGATAAACTTTTTTACAAATTTCCAATTATAGAAATGAGAGTTTAAACTACTATTAATTTGAATGCTTATGATTTTAGAGGAGAGAATTAAGGAACTTATTATTGATTGGGACGAAGAGGGCTTAAAAAATTTATGCCTTATCTCAATTGATACTAAAGAGGCTTCACCTGCAGAATTACTAAAAATTATTGGGAAGGTGATGCAATTTATCGGTACCCAATTTGAAGATGAGGAAATTTTTCTACCAGATCTAGTTGGGGCCGCAAATGTTGTGAAGAATACTGTTGATGATGTTTTGGATCCTGCGATTAGGAAATCTGGTGAAACTAAAGAGACACTTGGAAAAATTGTGATTGGGACAGTTGAAGGTGATGTTCATAGCATAGGAAAAGATCTTGTGGGTTCTTTTCTCTTTTCAAATGGGTTTGAAGTATTAAATTTAGGAGAGGAAGTCCCAGCATCTGTGTTTGTAGAAAAAGCCGAGGAATTTGGTGCTCAAGTTATTGGATTATCATCTTTAATTACAATGTCTATGGGCTTCCAGAGGGAAGTAATAGAGGAGTTAACCAAACGAAGTTTAAGAGATAAATATAAAGTCATAATTGGAGGATCTCCTACTTCTGTTGAATATGCTGATGAAATTGGAGCAGATGGATGGGCTGATGATGCTATAGAAGCTGTTGCTTTAGTAAAAAAAATATTAAACGTTTAAGAGGGAAAAATAATGAAATTACCAAAACTAGAAGTATTGAATAAGGAAGAAATTAAAACAGTACATTCAGCTTCAATCGATCTTCTCTCAACTGTCGGGATCAAAATAGATTCTAAAGAGATTAGAGAAAAAATTAAAGATTTGGGAGCTGTCGTTGATGATAGATCAAGTTTTGTACGATTTTCTGAAGCTCTAATCAAAGAGCATCTGAAAAAAATACCTAGTTCATTTAAATTGCATGGTCCTGATGGAACATTTAATTTTGAAGTAAATACCACAAGTACAAAATTTGCTACTATTGGAACCCCCGTAAAAATATATGATCCCTCTAAGAAAAATATGGTTCGAAAAACTGTTTTGGCAGATACTATAAATCAAATCCGAATAGTTGATAGTTTAGAACACATATTGTGCTCACATGTAGATGTTTGGCCAAATGATTTAAATTACACTGCGTTACATGCACATTGTATTTACCAATGGGCGAAGAATACAAGAAAACCATATGGTCTGGGGTGTTATGGTAGACTAGCAAGCCAAGATATGATGGATATGCTCTCAATTATCGTGGGAGGAAAGCAAGAGTTAATCCAAAAACCTCGCTTGGTAGGTTTCTTTAATCCAACAAGCCCCTTACATTTGCCTCAAATTTTAACGAATGGGTATGAGATTTTTGCAAAATATAAGCAACCTACAATCATTGCCCCAGAGGCATTGGCAGGAATTTCTGCTCCAGTTACTCTAGCAGGACTTTTGGCGCAGACAAACGCAGAAGTTATCGGGGCGGCTATAATTGGACAGATATTTAATCCTGGTTCCCCTATTTTTTTTGGAACTGTATCTACAATTGGAGATATGAGAACTGGTAACTCCGCTTTGGGTTCCATAGAAACTGGGCTAATAACTGCTGCTATGGCACAATTAGCGCGTTTTTATGATATTCCTTCAAGAGGTCCAGGGGGAATTACAGATTCTAAATGTCTAGATATACAAAATGGATTTGAACGACTTCAAACATTATTATTCGCAGCTCAAGCAGGCATCAATTATATAACCTGTGCGGGAACTTATGAAGAAACACTAGTCGAAGCATTAGAACTACTTCTTGTTGATGATGAATTGGCAGGTGTAGTCAGTAGAGCACTTGAGGGCATTACTGTTAATGAAGAAACTATTGCTCTTGATGTGATTAAAAAAGTTTCCACAAATGAAAAAAAAGGTGTGAACTACTTAAGTGAGAAACACACAAGGAAGTTTATGCATGAAGAATTGTATATTCCAAAATTAATAAATCGGGACAGAAGATCCACATGGCGTAAGAAAGGCTCATTAGATATAATCGAAGTAGCTGGAAATAGAGTAAAACAGATCCTTCAATCATTTAATCCTCCAGAATTAGATGATACAATCGAGAAAAAACTTTTGCAGTATATTGAAAATGTTGAGAAAAGATCATTGGAAGAATATAAAATAGCCGAAGGAATATCTGGAGGTAGTGTTTCACTTCCAGGGACAGATATAACAATAGATGATAATTAAGTGGATTTCTTTATTCTATTATAGATTCTGGCAAAATCGATTCTAAGCATAAGATATACCGTAATCACTATGAAATAAAGGGTAACGATACTTAAAATCCAATTTTCACCACCTAAAAAGCTACAAATATTTAGAAGGTTGTAGGCAAAAACGAGCATAAGCCCAAACTTGCCTAGCCACACCCAAAATATAGTTTTTTTAGCATTATATCGAATTAATCCTAATGGAATTGTTATCATATCATCATTTAAGGGAGTAAAACCAAAGAGGAAAATTAGAATTGGGGCAATCTTTGGATGATTCACTAAATATTCCTGATACTTCTTTAATTTCTCTGTTCGACTCTCTGATACTATTTTAGAGGCTCCTCTACCGACTAAATATCCTGCCATTTCTCCAACAAGGCAACCAAGTGAAGCGATAAATCCAACTAATAGGGGAATAAAAATATTTTGTTCTGAAAACGGAAGGGAAGAAAAACAGACCACAAAAGTATAGGGGGTTGGCACAGGAAGAAGATTTCCTATCAAACACACCCAAAACGTAATAAGAAGACCTATCCCAAAATTTTGGAATGGAGGATACATAGAGATATTCTCAATGATCTGTCTATGAGAAGGATTTATCAATAAATCAACCGAAATTACGGAGATAATCGCAAGTAAAACTATAAAATAGTAATCTAGCTTTTTTACTTTCAATACTTTACCACTCTTTTATAAAAACAAGTTTTAGGGAAGATATTGAGTTTTGTATTTAGGTATTTTAATACTAGGGAGTATTAAAACTAATTACGATTATGGTGACTGTTAAACTTAGCACCAGTAATAATAATATTAATAAGCCCCAACCAACTTTTTTCCTTCTAATTTTTTTCGATTGGATGTATCTTTTACTTCTAACGCGACTCATTATTCTAAAACAAAATATTAATTATTTTCCTCACTTGGTTCATCTTTTTTTTTAAGTAATTCTGTTAAAACCACATTATTAAAAGAAAATAGCATTCTTGGAACATACTCCTCTGCTAAATATGGTCCATCTTCGACTTCCTCTTTTAAAGGAAAAAGTTGTTTTTCTTTTATAACAGTTCCTAAATAATTTCTATCATATTCATTATAACCGTAAACCTTATTCTTGACTATGACCATTTTTCTTTCATATCCTTCAGGAATTCCTGTTTTTTCTAGTAATAACAAGATTTTTTCACGTGTTAGTGATTTAATCAGTTCGAGGTCTTCTTCAGTACCTTCATATGCAGGTCCTTTCTGTGCTTCTGCTATATCAACTATTTTTTCTATTCCCGCAGCGACTTTAAATCCTGTTGTTTCGTTTCCCTCGTCAACTGCGTTTATTTTAAACCCTATTCCATATCTGTCTCTTATATTAGGTGCTAATTTGGCTGCGATGAATTTGGAACGAACTGAAGTATTACTGCCATGCCATATCCATACTCTATAACGTTTGGGATCTACAAAAAGAAGTATAAAATCAGGATCTAGTAATTCCTTAATTTGAACATTTCCTTCAAGTTCCAATTCTTGGTATTCAGATAATTCATCGTTATATTGAAAAACTATTATGTTTTCCTCTTCTATATCTGTTAGATCCTCAAATTCTTCTTCTGTCATAATTTTGGTTTGTCAGTTTTGACTCTATATAACTATATAATTTATTTCATATATTATTATTTTGTCAATTTCTCCCTTATTATGCTTGTGGAAACGATGATCTCTTTTTTTTTATTAGTGAAAAATGCGGGAAGGGAGATTTGAACTCCCGAACTCCTTCGAGAATGGGGTGCATATCATTCTCCAATAAGAATGATTTTCTGAGCCCACCGCCTTAGACCAAACTTGGCAATTCCCGCAAAACCGAGATAGCATTAAAAATTATTAATTCGAAATATTATATGAATTTATACTAAGGAAAAATCATTCTATAAAATGTTGAGAGATTTCCCATCAAGAGTTTTTGAATCAAAGTTCGATAAGACTTTAAAGAAAATCCCAGCACTCGGTAAATTATTATCAAGTTTGTTTGGTCTTTTTGAGTTCTATATTCTAGAAACATTCCGAAAACTCGATAACAAATTTAATATTTACACAATGGGCTTTATAAATAAATACGTCTTAAGGGGAAGATGGGGCGGAAGAGTGGTTCCTTTAAATAAAAATATTAGTATTGATG
>JAEOTL010000268.1 GCA_016839845.1 Promethearchaeota archaeon | reverse complement strand
CTTCAATTGCTTTTTTCGCTATCATGGCAGCATAATAACCAGCTTTCATTCCGGTATGAATTCCGCCACCGCTCGCTGTGTTAACGTGGCATCCCGCATCTCCTATAAACATGATACCATTGTCAGCACATGAAGGAAGGGGTCTTCTAATAGGAACGATATCTCCGCTTGAAGATAATACTTTGTAATTCTTTTTGCCTAGAAGTTTATTTAAAACAAAGTTCTGATAAATAGGCTTCAAATTACTTTTTTGATGTAAGGATACACCTAGTCCCAGATTGGCTACTGTGCCTGATTTGGGAAAATACCAGACATAACCTCCTGGAGCATTGTCGGAATCAAATACCACATTTAAGGAATCTGTGGGCATTTCTGGACGCCAATTATCATTGAATTGAATAATTTCCCGATAGCAAATAACTAAATCATCTTTGGGGATCGCTTTTAGTATGATATCACTTTTGATTTTTTTTCGCACAATCGAGTGAGCTCCACTGCCATCAATTACAATTTTGGCGTTTATGGCCACTTTTTCCCTTGTTTTTAATCTAACTGTGACTCCATTAACACTACCATTTTTATAGGTCAGATCCGTGACCTTAGAGTTATCCAAAAATTCTGCTACACCCGAATCAAGCGCATCCTTCAAGAGTTTTTGCCCAAATCGTAATCTATCCACCAAATAAATAGACATATTAACTGTAAGATGATGCTGAAGATCCGAGCTGTATAACTTGATTTTATTCTTCATGCTCAATATTTCGTTCCCTTGAGGGGGATCAATCTTTAAAAAGTCAAAAATAGAGGTTGCGACTACATCTCCGCATACTTTATTACCAATTTCCTCTCTCTTGTTTGCATCAATTAAGCATACTTTCATTCCATTTGACGCAGCAAATCGAGCGGCAATTGTGCTTGATGTTCCTGCACCGACAATGACTAAATCATAGTTGTTCATTCCTTATTTCACCCTATTTTCTTAATAAGGGTAACACTCAGGCTTATACATATTAATATTTCTAGTTTGTTTTGGTAACTCTTGTTAGATTTATCCTATTAGTTTATTCCGCTCCCAATGAAACCAAAGATCTCCAAGCAATTGAACAGTTCCAGGTATTAGGGCAAAATATGCTCCCAAAATGATGTATACTATTGATATCACAATATACCATATAAGCGCACTCTTTAAAAATGGAGTTATTGGATCCATGCTAAGTAACGGATACAAGAGAATGATACTAAGGATATTTATCGCGATAATGATATACATTGAGATTGTTGCATCAAAATAAAAGCTCTGGGGAAAGTGAATATTCCATATAATTGCTAAGATTATCGCCACAAGATTGCATAGAAAAACCCATATCATAAAAATGGGAATAAAACTTTTAGGAGCATCCTTTCTTTCAAGTGTCATAATATCAAGAAGCGATTTTGTTTAAAAAAAGTTGATATTATAATCCATTAAAAAATGCCTTAACGAATTATTAAGGTTCACTATTTTATAAAACGAGATTTTAAATAGTTTGCAAGGATGCTAATCATATGATAAACATAAAGAGAGTCGGATTTGCGACATTATTAGGTGGAATTTTAGGAGTATTCTGCATTTTAGGAGCAAGTGGAAGAATAGGTGGATGGACAGGTAATGAAATTCTTTTAATCGGGTTATGGTATAATCGAGTGGTTATGGGAGTAATAATTGGCTTTGTTGGGGATTTCCAATTGATTAAAAATGGTAATCGCTCCAAATGGCTAAACAGTACTTTGAGAGGGACTATTTTTGGAATTTTAGTCTCGTTACAGTTCTATTTAACAACAAGTTTACTTGATCTGCTTAGTTTTTTTGCGGGGATAGTGTACGGAATTGTGATTGACTTGTTATCCACGTTACTTATCCAAAAATCCTAAAAAGACTACTAAAATTTATATCTACATTCAATTATATCCACTTTTCAACTAAAAGTTATCAGTGGGTACATTCATTAAGGAAATGATTAAATGAGAAATACACTGAGCAGTAGAATTTAGTTTCCCCATATCAACCTTATCGAGAGTATCTTCTGCCGTTAACAAGTAATAAGGAGACCGAATTCAATGAATTACGTCGGATTTGTTTGTTTGGGGGTGCCTCCACTTTCATTTCTGCTATTTTCGTGTTAAGAATTATGTTCTCTGCTCTTTTTCTAATCATAACAACTGTTATTATTAGATATCTAATCAATTGACATATATATACATTAAATGTGGTGATGGACGCGATATCGATTATATATCTTCGGATTTCTATAATCTCATAATTTCTTTTTTGTTATTTCTACTTATTATTTTAAGGGGCAACTATTAGGTTAATACACCTAATTTGGTTACTTTACTCCTAAATCATGAATTACATCTTTTATAGAAATAGGGATATTCTCATCAAGAAGAAATTTCAAGGATTAAACCTCTTTACTAATAATCGCATCAATGTCAACATTTGTAAGGTTTTCATTTGCATCCTTCCCTATATTAAGGATAGTTACAACAACATCCCGATTCAAATGGGGGTATTCCTTCAAAATTTCGGAAATAGAATAGTTCAATCCGATTAATTCATAAATTAAAGCAACTGGAATTCTGGTTCCTTTAATGATAGGTCTACCTCCCAGAATTTCCGGATTACTTTCAATAATATCTGACATTTTCTATGATACTATATAGTTTAATAGATTTAAACATATATTGAAAGCTTGCTTAAGCTATCAGAAAATCATATAAAGTGTCTTACAAACTTAAATAACTATACCTTTATATTTAGTGTGAAAGATCGTGAGACGGTTATTGTTCTTTAAATATTCATATCAAATATATGACTCAAAATTTGGTTGACCGTAAATTCAAAGTCTGAATTTCATGAAAATTCTATGAAAAAACTGAGCAAACATAATGAACTCAATATAATTATATAAAGAAAAAAAATTCGAGTGGATGCAAATTTCAATGAATATTTTTTAATTTTTTGTAAAAAACAAAAATCAGTGAATAATTTATTACTTATACAAATTTGTAAATATTCTTTTAGGAAAGGATAGAAAAATAATGGAAGAAATAGAAAAAAAAGATGGTATGGTAAAAGAATTGGCAGAGAGAGTTAAGAAAGGAGAAATTTTGCCAAAGGAAGCAAGAGAAGAACTATATAAAATGGGACTTCATCACTCTGATTACGAAAAGAAGTATATAATGATCAGTCTTCCCTTTGGTATAGTTGGATTGCTTTTATGCTTCTTCCCTTTAATAGCAAAATTGACGGAAATAGAGATTTTAAGTTTTTTCGCACAGTTGCCTTCAATAAATTTTCACCCAACTATAATAATAGGAGTGGTTGTTTTGATCATTATCTTAACTGTTATGGGCATTTACGCAGCGTATTTAAGAAGAACGAAGGGTGGAACCAAAGATGGGGATGAACCAATAATTCATATTAAAGAAGGTCCCTATGCGATTATGAGACATCCTACTACTGGTTTGATGGGCATAATAATTACATGGATTACGATCTGTTTTAGTAATTTTATCCCATTCACCATTTTTTCGATTGTTGGTAATATCCTGATCTTCGTGGCAATATATTATGGTACAAAAGGGGAAGAAGAATTTAATACACTAAAATGGGGAGATGAGTACAGACAATACAGAAAAGAAGTGCCTAGATTTAATTTTTTATTAGGAATATGGAAATGGGCTAAAAGAAAAAAGAAATAATTTATACCTTTTTTTATACTAATATGCACATATTTCGTAAAGCAGTTAATTACTAAGCAAATTTAAAATCAGCGAGTTCAGTTTCAGACCATTCATGTTCAAATATAAGCTTATCAGATTTTATATATATTACAGGAAGTTTATAAGAAGTAAAAAGTATGATATAGAGGGTTTCTAGTACTTTTATTATCATAATAAATTGGTAGAATTAAATTTCCAAGGAAATAAAAATTAATGTAGTTAATCTCAATTCCAAATTGCCCTAGACTGAGTATCATGGAAGCTATGGCAATGTTTCATAATATTGAAGGATAGGAATATTCAGTTGAAATCTGGATTACTTTAGAGGAATTCTTGGCAATTAGAATCTCTCGCAACTTCTGACCAATTAATTTCTGGAAGATTTTTCCATCGTACCAGTTTTCACATCCTAGACTATATAAAAGCAGATTTAAATATTAGATCATCCTTACAAGCATTAGATTAGAAAAGAAATTACCAATAATGATTTACTCTAATAAAAAGGAGACATTAATATGAATATTGAAAAGATGGAGAAAAAGAAAGATGTTAAAGGTTTAATTAAGTTGCTAAAAAGTAAAGAAATCATGGTTAAAAGGCAAGCAACAAAAGCCTTGGCTAATATAGCAGATGAAAAAGCGTTAGAATCCCTCATTCTATCCCTTAAGGATAAAGACAATGAGGTGAAACAGAACGCAGCTCTTGCGCTTGGTAAGATAGGAAATAGAAGAGCAGGAGAACCACTGATCCAGGCACTGAATGATAAAAGTTGGTATGTTTTGGAGAAAGTGATAGAGGCATTGGGAAATTTAAGAGAAGAAATGGCTGTAGAACATCTTATCAAGGCTTTAGGTTATGCACTACATGAGTTTGGTAGTGATCCTTATAGTATAACCCGTAGAAATGCAGCAGAAGCATTAGGGAAGATTGGGGACGTAAAGGCGGTAACTCCACTAATTCAAGCTTTGAAAGATGATTCTTTAGAAGTTAGAAAGCAAGCAAAAAAAGCTCTTGTTATGATTGGAAAACCAGCAATAGAACCACTTTGCCTAGGTCTAAAGGATGAGGTTTCGATTATTAGATTAGCTGTGGCAGAGGTTCTTGACCAGCTTGAGTGGAAACCCATTAATGATACTGAAAGGGCTCATTATCTAATTGCAAAGAAAAAGTGGGATGATATAATCGAATTGAGAGAGAGAGCAATAGAGGCACTCATCCAAACGCCTTTAAGGGATGAAGATGAGGAGATTCAACAAAAGGCAGTAGAGACATTAATTAAGATTGGTGAACCAGTAGTAAATCCGGTCATTCAAGCTTTGAAGGAGGATAATTGGATCGTTCGGTTAAATGCTGCTAAGGTACTCGGAAGGATTAGGGATGCCAGGGCGGTACCCTTTTTAATTAGTGCCTACGAACCTTTAGGTCCGCTTGCGATGGTAGATTTAGATGGCCAAAATGAGATATCAGAGGCTCTTATGAGTATTGGGGAACCATCAATTGAACCGCTAATTCAATTTTTAGAAAGTTGTGAGATATATGAACATAATTCAATTCGTGAAGGAATTCTACAGGCTCTTGAAAAAATAGCAGATCCAAGAACTGTAGGAATCCTTATTACATCCTTGAAAAGAGAAATGAATGTACCACAAAAAATAGCAAAAGAAGCTCTTATTAAAATTGGCAAGCCATCTGTAGAACCACTTATTCAAGTCTTACATGAACATTCTTCAATGTCAGTAAGAGATACAGATATTCGAAAATCAGTAGTAGAGGCTCTTGGGAGAATAGGGGATAAACGAGCAGTAAAACCCCTCTTTCAATTTTTGAAAGATGAGGATAAAAGCATTCGTTATGCAGTAGACGAGGCTCTTAAAAAGATTGGAGATGCTGGAGTTGTAGAACCTTTCATTCAGATCTTAAAGAATGAAGATCGAGATATTCGAAACAGTGCAGCGAGAAGATTGGTTATGATAGGGGATATACAGGCAATTGAGCCCATCATTAACGCGCTAAATGATGATCTTATAGATTCTCGAGGTTTTATACTGGAATGGCTTGGTGAGGAGGGGGACATCCGGTCATTAAGCCTCCTCCTCCGTGTTTTAAAAGAAGAGGACGAGTTTAATCGAAGCTCCGCAGCGGAGGCTCTTGGTAATTTAGGCGATGCACGTGCAATGGACGCTCTCATCCAGGCATCAGAGGATGAAGACTCTTATGTCCAAGAAGCTGCTAAAAGGGCTTTGGATAAGATCAAAGCGAAATTCAGTTGAGAAGATATATACTCCAAGAAAGGTATACACCAATACCATCTGATTTAGAATCTCCCTTGATTGTATCAAAAATAAAGGGTGAAAATTTTTAAGATACTATATCTAAATTACTTTAGGTGAGGAGTAGAGGCTTTAAAGCATATCACGTGGATATATACGAAAATACTAGAAACGGTTATTGTTCATAAATACTAAAAAGCAATAGAACCTTTTGATATTTGAAGTGAAAGTCTAGCAAGCAAATAAGAAATTGATGATTCAGCCCCTTGATTCATGTTTAGAGAATATTCTCCAATACCATCGTGGCAACCACCCGCTAAATTGTTGTAAACTTCTTGATTCAGAGAATTTTTTCCAAGGAACCAATTAAATGCTTCGATTGCAAGTTTCATATACCTATTCTCTTTAGTGATATCATATGCAACGCTCAATGTTTGTACCATTGAAGCAGCATCAACTGGCTGTTGGTCATGACTAGCATTATGGCCATTTTTATAATGCCATCCGT
>JAEOTL010000034.1 GCA_016839845.1 Promethearchaeota archaeon | reverse complement strand
GGTAAACCTATACAAATTGGGCATACGTGTGAATTTGCTTCTTTACCTCGATAATCATTGCTACAGCTACAAAAAAGCTTTGTCTTGAGATTTGTCAATTGAACATGAGCTTCTAGCCCAATAATCACATCATCATTTTGATTATTCAATTCAATTACCTCCTTTTGTAACTGGAGCTATCTTTCGGTAAATGTTTAGCTCTTGTTCTATTTGATATCCAATATTGAGAATCCCTTTTTCATCAAAATAATCCCCAATAATTTGAAAACCAATAGGTAAATTATTTTTATCAAAACCACATGGAATAGATAGTGCTGGAATACCAGCTAAGTTAACTGGACAGGTAAGAATATCTGCTATATACATCTGTAAAGGATCATCAATAAATTCTCCAACTTTGAAGGCTGTGGAAGGCATAGTAGGGCAAACAATCGCATCACATTGTTTAAATGCTCTAGTAAAATCATTTTTTATTAATGATCTAACTTTAAGAGCTTTAATATAAAACATGTCATAATACCCCGCAGATAAAGCATACGTTCCTAAAAAAATTCTCCTTCGTACTTCTGGTCCAAATCTCTCACCTCTGGTTCTACTGAAAACATCATAAACATCGCCAGAAAGATTTTCGCTTATATTACCATATCTTAAACCATCATATCTCGCTAAATTTGAGCTAGCTTCACTCATGCATATTAAATAGTAAGTAGCAACAGTATATTCTAGATGTGGGATTGAAATGTCTATGATTTTTACCCCCAAACTCTCTAATAGACTAATAGCTTTTCTTACAGCACTTTCTACATCCTGATTAACTCCCTCTCCAAAGAATTCTTTTGGTACTCCCAATACCTTTTTATCAATTGGATTCTTTAGATTTTTAGTATAACTATCTACTTCTGTATTTACTGAGGTGGAGTCAAGTGAATCTTTTCCTGATATGATTTCAAGCATTAAAGCTGAATCATATACGCATTTAGTAATTGGACCAATCTGATCTAAAGAATTTGCGAAGGCTACTAATCCATATCTAGATACTCTTCCATATGTAGGTTTTAGACCAACATTTCCACAAAATGAAGCTGGACATCGAATGCTTCCCCCAGTGTCGCTTCCTAATGCAATAATTGCTTGTCCTGATGCGATGCAGGCTCCAGAACCTCCACTTGAACCTCCAGGTACCCGTGAAGTGTCCCATGGATTATATGTAGGACCATAGCAACTATTTTCTGTAGAACTCCCCATAGCAAATTCATCCATATTAGTATTCCCTAAATGAATTGCTCCTTCTTGTTCAACTAACCGATTAATTACAAATGCATTATATGGAGGGTAATAATCTTTTAAAATTTTAGAACCACAAGTTGTTGGGAAATCTTTAACGCAGATGAGGTCTTTATTCGCTAGCGGTAAACCATAAAGTCCGCCGATTTTAATCCCTTTCTTTAAATTATCATCAAGTAGTTCTGCTTTTTTTAATGCCTTATCTTTAGATAAATTAATAAATGAATGTAAGAATTGCTCAGTTTCATCAATTCTCTCAAAACAAGTTTCGGTTAATTCTAGAATTGAAATATCTTTATTCTTTATCTTTTCTATTAATTCATGTGCCATAAATTCATAAAGTTTCATAAAAACCGAGCAAAAATGTGAATTTATTCAATTAAAAGCTTAACTTCTAAAAAATTTCACTAAAATTATCTTATATTTATCGAAATATTAAGATAAAAAGCTTTAAAAATGTTAATTTGTTTCTCAAGGAGCCTTCCGCAGCATAGTCCTAGGAAATGGGATCGCATCTTTTATATTATCTATTCCACAGAGCCACATAACGACTCTTTCGACTCCTACTCCATAACCAGAGTGAGGAACACTGCCATAACGTCTTAATTCAAAATACCACGCATAGTTTTTTGGATCTTCACCATCAGCTTCTAATCTCTTCATCATATCGTCGACTAATAGACTTCTTTCTGACCCCCCAATTATTTCACAGTATCCCTCTGGAGCTAACATATCAAAACATAATGCTTCTTTAGGATTTTCTTCACTAGGTGGTTTATAAAAACCCATAATTTCTGTAGGATAATGTGTGACAACAACTGGAACCTTATAATGATCTGCTATTTTTGCTTCTTCAATAGTTCTTAAATCCTTCCCCCAAGGAACATTCATTTCATATTTTGTGTTAAGTATTTCTAACGCTTCTGAATATTTTATGGTAGGATATTCCGCTTCGGCATAATGCTCAATTAACTTAATATCTCTCTCCAAAATCTCAAGTTCATTTCTATTATTTTCTAATACTTTTTTAACTATAAACCTGATTTCATCCTTTGCAACTTCAGTAACTTCATCAAGTTGCATCCAAGCAGCCTCCATCTCAGCCATCCAGAATTCTGATAAATGTCTTGAAGTTTTTGATTTTTCTGCTCTAAAGGTTGGTCCCATATTGTAAATTTTACCTAAAGAAAAAATGCCTGCCTCAGCATATAATTGCCATGTTTGACTAAGATATGTTATATCTTTAAAATACTTAACCTCAAATAAAGTGGCTCCCCCTTCAGATTGGCTAGGCTGGAAAATAGGAGCGTCAAATTCATAATAACCGTTAATTCTAAAGAATTCATGTATTGCTCCTACGATAGTATGCCGAATTTTTAAAATTGCGTTTAATTTTCTTGATCTTATCCATAAATGTCTGTTATCATATAAGAGTTCAGGTGACTGATGCTCTGTAATTGGGAACGGTTCAGAAATTTGAACGATTTCTAAGTCTGAAACAGAGACTTCATAACCAGTAGGAGCTCTTTCATCTTTCTTTATCTCTCCTGAAACTTTAACTGAAGATTCAATAGTTAACTTTTCAGCTTTCTCAAATATCTCTGGATTTTTCGCTTTTGCTATAACACATTGGATTATATCTGATTCATCTCTTAACACAATAAATACAAATTTATTTGACTTTCTTTCTCTATATACCCAGCCTCTAAGGTTTACATCAGTAGATCCCTTCTTAAGGGCCTCTTCGATTGTTGTATATTTTGATTCTTTCATTTTCGAATTAGATTAGTGTTTAAAATTTATATGTCATAGTTAGTTATCGAATTCTAAAAAATTTGACTGAATTATGAAATAAATGGTTTAATTATTAAAAAACAAAAAACATCATAATATGGGCTAGTGAAATGAAAAATAAATTTGATGTTTTGGAATATCAAGATGGTAGACATTATGACGCAAAATTTGGGAGTAGGGATAGATTTGAAGATCTTACTTTTTATTTAGATAAAGT
>JAEOTL010000267.1 GCA_016839845.1 Promethearchaeota archaeon | reverse complement strand
TTATCAGGATGGTATTTTCGCCAACTCTGATACGATCGATGGATTTCGAAAAGATTTCATCCATAAATTTATTGAACGCGGACATAAACGAGCTGAACAGGTCGCTATGATCCCATTTTGTAATAAAGGGATAATTGAAGTAGGTGGCTCCACTATTATCCATAATAAGGAGTAGAATTGGCTCTTCGTCAACTACTTTAGGTGGATCTAAAGCCTGTTTGCCTGTCAATCGGTTAATAACTCCATCGAAGGAAGCTAATTCAATACGGTCTGCCATTGGGGCATTCTTTTTCTTGAGTTTATCCCAATCACCAACCTTTTCGAGTAATATGTCGTGTTCATGAGAAATTTTTTGAGCTAACAAGTTAAGGCTGTGTTCCTGAGCTATCCGTTGTGCTTCAGTTAGGAATTGTTTCGCCCCCTCTATATTCATTTGGAGTAATGCTAGTTTAGCTTGTAATAGATTTGATTCTGCAAGCCCAGAAAATGAGTTTTGTTCTTCTGCTCTCAAAATGAGGTGATGGATCACGGGAGTTAATTCATCGAGAATCTCAGCATCATTAGATTCAGCTAATTCTCTCAGCAGATAATCACAAAAGGTAACTATCGATAAGAGATATAAGTCATATGTCATCAGATTGGCCGCAGTTTCATCCTCAACGATGTGTTTTAATAAATTCTCTGCTTCAGCTCGATCTCGGGTACGTCTCTTCTTCATTAAGCTCATTGCTTTTGCTAGTAAATAGAAAGGAGTCTGTTCAGGAGTCAGATCTGTGAGTTCCTTTAAACTATCAAGATATTTGAGTGCTTGCTGATCATACTCGTTTTCAAGATTAACAAGAAATAAGTAAAAAATCGTCCAAATACTATTAATAAACACACCTGTTTCTTGTGAGAGTGCCAAACTTCGATGCAAATACTTTGTGGCTTGATCATAATTACCTTTTTTAATGTATAATCTACCAGTTTCAGTCAAGCTAACTAGCGTATGGACAATGTTAGAACTTTCTTCTGAAAGCTGAGCCGCTTGTGTTAAGCTCTTTAAAGCTAAGTCTAATTCACCCTTTTCAAAGTATATACCCCCTACTGTAACTAAAGCCCCTGCTTTCGTCATATTATCGATTTCATTAACTAATAAACTTTTATCACAGAATTTTAATGCCTTATTAAGATCTCCTTTAACATAGTAGACTATTCCTATACCCCATAGACCCATAGCAATCCCAATTCGAAAGTTCATCTCCTCCGCAAGTTTTAAACTCTTATTGGCATAGTCCAAAGCTATATTATGTTCACCTATCAAAGAATATATGAAACACAGCATTTTTAAAAAAAAAAATCTATTTAAATCTAGGTCAATTTTTTCCGCTAGCTTCAAACCTTTCAATGCTAATTCTAAAGCTGTGGTTAAGTCACCTTTATAATAATAAGCCCACGATTTTTGTATTAAAATAAAAGTCTTAAGTTTAGGGAGATTAAAATTTGTTCCTTTTGTAAGTGAATTAAGAATTTCTTCCGCCTGTGAAACCAAATCAAGCGATTCATCAGGTTTTCCGAGATATACCATTTGTGCTTTTAAAATGAGTGCTTCAATCGATTCAGGGACCATTACCAGTTCTCTACTCAATTGGTATGCATATTCCCCCATCTCGACTCCTTTCTTAAATTGCTGTTTATAGAAATATACCAAACCTCTTAATAATAGTGACCATAACTGTTCTTCTGGGGTGATATCGCTTTTCTTCTCTATGTTTGCAATTATTTCAAGCGCTTTATCTAGCTTCCCATTATAAATGAATTCTTCTGCATGGATTAATTCCTCGGGTCGTGGATTGGACATCATTTTTTTCGGGTTTCTAATCGGATTTAACATAAATGAAGAAGGATTTCTTTAAAAGCCTTATGTACTATTATTTCGACTAAAGATCTTTTTGTCAATTCATATAAATTTTCATTGAAATCAGACGCTGAATTTACCTTTAATGAGAAATGGGCCAAATCTAGGTAAAGATCTCATCGATCACCGTTTTGAGCCCGGGGGATTTACTTAGTTCTACTATTTCGCTTGTTATGGTCGATTTATTGAGAGCTTCCCAAATTTCGGAATTTTGCCGTATAGCTTCGGTAAATCGTGTTAACTTCTGCAGCGCAGGATATGACTGTCCTCTAATGACATAGCAGGCGAGGAATGGCTCAACTGGTTGCACGAGGATAGTATTTTCATCAATTCGAATCCTGTCAATGGATTTCGAGAAAATCTCGTCGCTGATGTTGTTCAATGCAGACATAAATAAACCAAAAAGGTCGCTGTGGTCCCAATTAGTCATAAACGTATGATTGAAGTATGTGGCTCCGCTATCATCCATAATAAGCAGTAAAATAGGTTCTTCGTCGACCAACTCGGGGGGATCCACGGCACTTTTTCCTTGTAATCGGTTAAGAACACCATCAACGGAAGCCAATTTGATACGTTCCACCATTGGAGCATCGTCATTGTTAAGCTTCTCCCACTCTCCAACTTTTTCTAACAAAATATCATACTCACTTGAAATTTTTTGAGCGAGTAAGGATAATCCTTGCGCTTCAGCAATTTTTTGTGCTTCTGTCAATGATTTCTTAGCTCCTTCGATTTCCATTTGAATTAATGCTAATTTTGCTTGAAGAAATTTAACTTCAGCTAAGTATAACTTTGAATGTCGACTATCCGCAATTTCAAATAATTGCTCTATTAAGGGTTTAATTTCTTCGATAATTTTAGGATCATTATAAATAGAGAGTTCCTCTAAGAGAAGATCACACAAAGAGACTATCGAAAGAATATGAAATTGTGGGAAAACAATATCATCTTCAATTATTTGTTTTAATATTTCTTCAGCTTTAACTTTATCACGCATTCGTGTACTCATTTTTAACATTAACGCTTTTCCCAAGGGGTACTCATGCTTAAATAATGTGTTCTTATGCTGATCAGAGAGATCTTCTAATCGCGTTAAATACTTTTGTGCTTCTTCATGAGAACCAATATCAATGTTAATTAATAATAAATATACAAGCGAAGGAACGATGTAAATGGTTCCAATTTTATCACTAAATAACAAAGTCTGTTCAAAATATTTTATTGCTTGGTCAATTTCACCCTTCCTTCTGTAAATTTGCCCTAGACACCGTGAATTTATGGGTATGTACACGTAATTCTTGGTTTCTTCTGCTAGTTTAATCGACTTTTTTGTAATTTTTAAAGCTTTATTTAACTCTCCTTTTTCTTGATGTATCCTTCCAAGAAGATTTAATAAATTAACTTTATCGTAATCGTTTATTTTCTCTCTTGATAAGCCTTTATCACAGATTTCCAATGCTCTATTAAGATCTCCTTTGTAAAAATCTATTATTCCTAATGAGTAAAAGAAAGCACTGATCCCGAATTGAAAATCCAATTTTTCATAGAGTGTTAAACCCTTCATGGCGTATTCCAAAGATGCATCAAGATTTCCTATTACTGAATATATTAGGGAAATAAAACGTAAGCATTGTCCAATCATTGCATAATTTTTGATTTTTTCTCCTAAAAGTACAGCATCCATTGCTAAATTTAATGCCCTATTTAAATCACCCTTGAGAAAGTAATACGCGATTTTCAAAATCGTTAGATGAAAAATTAACTTTGTAATATTACTGGGAGATTCACTTGATAGAGAATTCAATAACCTTTCCGCTCTCAGAATTAAATTGAATGCCTCGTTAATTTCTCCGGTATATACCATAAGAGATTTAAGAATGAGGGCTTCAATCGATTCTGGAACTAAGCCTAAATCTTGACTCATCGAATATGTAAGCTCACCAACTTCTATTGTTTCAGTAACTTGATGAGTTAAATAAAAGATCCAACCTTTTAAAAGAAGAGCGGATATTAAATCTTTTTGAGTGAGCTCATCCTTTTTCTCGAAATTTACAACTATTTCAAACGCCTCTTCTACTTTCCCGTTGTAGATAAGTTCCTCGGCATGGATTAGCTGTTCAGGTCGTGAATCAGGCATTCTTTTCACTATTTAGTGATTGGATCTAAAATAAGGGAAGTCGGGTTTCTTTAAAAGCCTTATGTATAAGATTTTCGATTCTAATAACTTGGGTGAATATAGAGTATAATGAAACTAAAGCAAAATACTCGAACTCAAACAAACAAAACTAGCCATTTTTAAATAATTGTAATTTAATTACAATATATTAATTAGAGGTCGATATCGAATGGAAGGTAAGTTAAGAAGAATAATAACCGGTCACAATGAAGCAGGCAAATCAGTTGTGGCATATGACGGTCCCCCTATTGAAACTGGAATATTTCCTGAAATATGGGCTACAGATGGTTCACCAGCAGATAATAAGCATAAAAATGATGCTGCGAAGCGAAAAGTACGACTTGAACCACCAGCAAATGGATCGATAATTCGTTTCTTTCAGCTCCCACCTACAGATCCAAATCTATCAGTTGAGGAGTTGGAAAAAGCAATGGAAGCTGGTTTTGCAGTATTAGATGCATCACACTGTCGCCCAGATACGTCAAGAAATCCAGGAATGCATAAAACCAAAACTGTAGATTATATTATACTACTTGAAGGGGAAGTCACACTTCTTTTGGATGAGGATGAAGTGGATTTAAAACCTTTTGATGTGGTAGTTCAGCGAGGAACGAATCATGCTTGGATAAATAAAGGTTCTAAACCTGCACTTTTAGTATCAGTCATGATAGATGCTGAACCAATATAATTATATTGTGAGAGTAATTTATTTAGTAAAGATTTCATTGATCACCGTTTTGAG
>JAEOTL010000103.1 GCA_016839845.1 Promethearchaeota archaeon | reverse complement strand
GAGGGTTTATTTAGGGCTCTATACTGCGCTTTTTTTAGGATTGGGACTTCCTCCTCTTTTACTCGATCAGATAGGGCATTTGGAAAAATTTCTAACAATACTGGTTGAGGACGTCCTCCTGTTGCCTCCCGAAACACTTTTTGCACTGCATCCGGAATATTTTTTAATTCACGCACAGTTTTTTGATATTTGGTAATCGGTTTAAATAAACCTACTTGATCTAAATTTCCTTGTAAGGTAAAAACATCAACCAAATCAAGGTTAACCTGAGGTACTATCGCAATGACGGGAATACTGTCACTCCATGCGGCCCCAATTCCAGGAACAAGATGTGTAGCTCCTGGACCGACAGTGCCAAAACAAACTCCTGGTTGATTAGTCAATCTAGCCCACGCATCTGCTGCATGGGCTGCGGCTTGTTCATGACGAAACATTACGGTATCGATGCCTTTTTCTCGTCCCCAACGATACACAGCATCATACATGCTTAATAATTGTCCCCCAGTAATACCGAACATATATTTAACTTTTTCTTCTAAAAGGCACTTTATTAAGACATCTCCCCCTGTAATTCTTTTACCACTCGACATTCTTTTCACAACTTAATAGATAATGAAATTGATATAATTCTTGATTTTAGGATTTATATAATTAACTACTCACCAAATAATTAAAAAATTATGAATTTCCATGTCATTTTTTTGATGAAAAGAATAAAAAAAAGAGGTACAATATTCGAAATTAAACCAAAATGCTAATATTTGGTTTTCATATCGATGACTGCTGGTTTGTTTGATTTTTTAGCACGCTCAAGAGCATTTTTAATTTCATTTGGGTCAGTCACCACTTCCCCATAACATCCAAATGACTCAGCACATTTTGCATAATCAAATTCAGGAAGATCTACATCTATAAATCGTTTCTTAAAATAAGCTTGCTGAGCTGTCTTAATCATACCCCAAGCATTGTTGTTTGCTATGATATAAATCAGATTTTTTAAATCTAAACGTACTGCCGTTTCCAAATCTTGTATATTTATCATGAAACTGCCGTCTCCTGCAATAACAATTACTTGCTTTTCTGGTTTTGCGAGTTTTGCACCGATACCCCAAGGTACTGAAGTTCCTAGGTGCCCCATTCCAACCGATCGAAGCGTTGATAATGGTTTCCTATCTTTATATAAATGAAGTTGTCCATAAACAGGCATACAAATGTTTCCTCCATCTATTATTAATATGGCGTCTTCATCAATAAACTCAAAAACTTCCTTTACCATCCTTTCTGCAGTCATTGGAATACGATCATTTGAGGTAGATTGTTTTAGGAACGTTTCGGCATTCTTCTTGGATTCAATAAGTTTCTCTAGCCATTCTCTTTTTTCAACTCTTTTGGTTTTTTTTACTTCTTCTAGAATTTGATTTAGGAATGATTTGCAATCAGCTACAATTCCTAAGGTAACAGGTTTATTTCGTCCAATCATTCCAGGATCAATATCAACCTGTATCAGTGTTTGCGAATCCTTCCATGGTGGCTCTGCACCGTGTCCCAATACAAAAGAAAATTTATTTCCAAGGCTTAGAATTACATCTGAGTCACTTGCCATTGATTGGTTCATATATATTGATATTCCCAGATGACATTTTGATTGATTTGAAATTGTGCCAATCCCCATCATGGTGGTAATAACAGGGATTTGTAAGTATTCAGCGAATTCTTGCAACTCATTCCAAGCTTCAGCTTGAGCAACGCCCCCACCTGAAATAATTAGAGGATTTTTTGCATTCATCAATAACTTGAGAGATTCCTTTATCAATTGATTATCTACTGCAGGCTTTCCAATTGCTCGGTATTGATCTTTACTAAGAAATAGCACCCGATCTTCTTCGATCTGGTCAATTAATGCATCTTCCTGTAATTCTAATAAAATAGGTCCTGGGCGTCCTCCAGTGGCTTCACGAAAAGATTTTCGCACTGCATCAGGGATCTCTTCTATCTTTCGAACAGTTTTTTGGTATTTGGTTATCGGCTTGTACATTGTTACCTGATCTAATCCTGACTGATACATGAATCTGTCAATATCTCGGCTATGCATTTGAGGTACTATTGTAATTACAGGTATATTATCACTCCACGCAGCCGATACTCCCGGAAGCAAGTGTGTTGCACCAGGACCAACTGTTCCCATACACACTCCTGGTGTATTAGTAACTCTAGCGTACGCATCAGCTGCATGTGCTGCCGCTTGTTCATGTCGAAACATAACAGTATCAATCCCTTTTTCACGACCAAATCTATAAACTGCGTCATAGATTGTTAAGAGTTGACCACCAACTATCCCAAATATATATTTAACGTCTTCTTCTAGCAGGCATTTGGTTAAAATTTCCCCACCATTAATTTTTTTACCTTCTGACATTCTTTTCCCATTTTAAAATTATCTTAATCTTGAGTATGATCTTGGTTAAAGATTTATATAATTTTCTAACGAAATATAGCAGTAAATCAATCTGCTACATGTGAGTTAAAACTTAAAGCTTTCAAGTGAAGCTAAGTAGGATTGAAATGAGTCTGGGATAATTTTTATCTTGTTGTGCTTAAGATTTATTCTTTCAAGAGAATTAAGTGATTGAATTAAAGGTGGTATTTCATTAAAATCGTTGTGACTCAAATCGAGTTCTTTAAGTTTTGTTAGTTTTTTAAGCGAATCTGGTAGAGTTTCTAATCCATTCCTTTTCAGAATCAATTTTTTTAAATGTGTTAAATTTCCAAGAGATTCTGGAACAATTGATATTAAAATGTATTTGTAACTATATTTTTTCAATGAATTGATGTAAAAATCAAGATCAATTAGTTTTGAAAAGGAATGGATGAGCGCTAAATTATCTCTAATGAATTTCCATTTATAGTAATTGAAATTTAATCCCTCTACATGGTGATTTTGGATTAATAACCAGGGTTCACCACCTTTAAAATCAGTTAACTCTTGAAAATATTTATAACTTGTCGGATCAATCTCATAATTCCGTTTATCCTCTGCAAATAAAGCCTCTACATCAAAAAAGAAGCTTGATTCTTCTGGACTAATCCCTAAAACAGATGCAAACTTCTTTTTCCATGATTGGAGTTCATCCGTAATTAATCCAAATCTATCCGCATTAAATTTCTCCCGTAGTTTAAAATAAACTTGTAAAACCAAAGGAGAATTATCATGCTGAATAACCCACTTTAAGGGAGTAATACCTTCTTCTAAGTAATTGAGAATTATATATTCGGCAGCAGTAGCCCTAAGTATTGCTTCCTCGTCTGAAACTAAATAGTTCTCAAGAGTTTTGAAGATTCTTTCATCGCGAAATTCTAGAGTTTCTAATACCTTTATACTATTAACTCGGGTGTTTATATCATCACTTCCTTCGATTAAAGAAATAAGAAGTTCGGCAGCTTTGTCTTTACTTAAATTCCCTGCCAAAATATCATGTTTTAATTTCTCGGGTATTAAAAACTCTTTCATCGAAGGTTCATTGTAAGGTAATTATGGATTTTAAAATTAGTTTTTCCTTTTTTAAATCGGTCTCGGCTTGAAGAACAGCTCTATAAACAATATAGGGAATATTTATATAATTAGGTTATGATGTTACTTTTACTACTTAAGTTAACACAAAAATAAAGTAGGTTGGAAATTAATATGAGTGAAACGGAAAAGAAAGATTCAAATGAATTGTTAAATATCTTGATGATCGTAATTGGGTTATTGTTTATCTTGAAAGCAGTAACAGAACTTCTAGCCTGGGCAGGTATTTTAGTGCCATCATGGTTAACTGCGGGTGATGAAGCACTCTCAATTTTTGGTGGTCAAGGTGTTATTTCAATTCTGTTAGGCTTTTGGTGTTTCGTCTCTGGAATCGGCATGTTCAAAGAAGAAGAATATGCAATGGGGATGGGATTAGTCGTTCTTAGCATAATGGCTGCTGTAGGTGTTATGGCAATTGTGGGCTGGATATCCGCACCATCAACTTTCGATGGAACCTATTGGCCAAATTACATCATAATCGGGGCAACAATAGTAGGAGTATTAGGTTTTATATGGCTATTGATGACATACAAAAGATATGACTAATAGAACAAACCAGAAAATAGATTCTTAATTTCT
>JAEOTL010000102.1 GCA_016839845.1 Promethearchaeota archaeon | reverse complement strand
TGTAACTGCGGCTATAGTGTAGCCCGGTCCAGCATTCGGGACTGTCACTCCTGCGACGCGGGTTCAAATCCCGCTAGCCGCGCCATTTTCACTCAAATAATCTAATCTATTTAGTTTTCTTAAGATAATATAGGATCAAAACCAACTTAAAAAAGAAAAACTATAAAAAAAAATAGAAATAAATAGAAATCCTGTTAATCAGAGAGGTTACAGTAATACGTTTAAAGATCTTCTATAAGATCTTCGTATGCTTCCAGAGCGAGTTCAATAATCTCTTGGAAGGCCATTGCATCTTGGAGATTTCCCTCAACTGTGATATCACCCGCCATGTACGCACTAGTGGCATCAACTTCACCCATTAAAATCCCTGCTCCTACTTCCAGTGTGGAAGACATCGTGAATGAAGGATTTTCTGTGTCGCCGTCACCAAAATCTAAATCTCCTTCTTTTACACTTAACCAAAACTTTGTATCAGCGTCAGTAATGACCATCTGAATGGCTATGTCCATATCTTCAAGTTCTTCCTTTAGGTCTTCATTCTGAGTGGAGACTTGCTTGATAAAGTCGAAGACCTTCATCATATCATCGACTGAAGCACTAGATGCACCTGCATCTTGGGCAGCTTTTAATTCTTTTAATAATGATTCGTCAACCATTTTAATTTTCAACCTTCTTTTTTACTTTATTGATTATTCTAAAATTAATTAGAGTCTAATTAATTAAAATTGCAATTTATAAAAGGTTATGATATTATAAAAAGGTTTTATTTCTTTTTTACGTCGTTATGAATCAAATGCTTAAAAAGTTCAATAAATGAGAAAAAGAAAACTTTTTTTTTTAGATTAACACTTGGTATGGGAGATAATTACTCCTACAATTATATCATACTTATATTATAAAATCTTATTACTAAATTTTTAGCAATTAAGGGTGTAGGTAACCATAAAATTAAATCCTAGTAATATTACTAGGATAACGGATTAGGTAGAAGTATTTCTGATATGTGATGTATTCTAAAATGATCATCCAACAACTGTATGATGCAACAGATAATTTAGTGAACCAACAGTTTTATTTGGACGGTCATGACATAATAATTGGAAGGACTCCAGAAGTTTCTATTAAAATAAGCAATTCCGGGAAAATTATACGGAAATACAAAGATTTGTTTAACCAGAATATCCAGTTATTCCTAGATGGCAAGTATCTAAAATTCTTAAAAATGTTTAGAAAAATTAAGGGCGTAGATGAGAACTACATTAATGAAATATATCAAGATCTCCAGTTAAAATTTCAAAACCTAAGTGATACTGAGAATATTAACACTATTGTTATATATGCAATAGTGCTCAATTCTCTTATATCGAGCATTCGAGATATTAACTTTAAGAAATCACTTGCAGAAATAAATAAACGCATTAAAAACAAGGCTTCTATGAGTGAACGTGAGATCCAGAAGGAGTTAGACATACTTTTCATGCGAAATGATGCAAATGTTTCTATTTTATACAATCTTTCATATCTTGATACACTCGCAGAATCTTTTAATTATAAAAAGGTTGCGCATATATGTAAAATTCAAAAAAGCAAATTTATGAATCGTGTTGTTGAATTAATTATAAAATCTAATAACTAGAAACCCCTAAATAATCTGAAAAAGCTTCTGCTAGAGCTTTTAGGACTTCATTTCTTAAATCTTTATCGTACAAACGAATTTTATCAGAAAATTCAATTTGCATAGCTTGACTTCTCGGTATTTGAGAAGCCCCGTATTTTTTTGTGATTAAACCTCCTTTTAGCACATATTCTTTTCTAGTAGGATGACCTGGTGCGATAGGAATACTTAATTCAATAAACTTCTGAATAATTTTACCCCGAATATTATTTCCCCACTCTTTTTTAGGAACTGGCTCAGGAAAGAAGGATTTCAGATTATTTGTTCCCAAAATAATGTCGACATCTCGAAATCCAATAGGTCGTTTTTCCTTTTCAAACCCATGAACATCTATGAGTAAAGAGCGATTAAACAGCTTGATATTTCTCATAACAATGTTATTAATTGTATTGTGGTAAAAGTTGTAGATATCTTTAGCAATGGAGGAGTTTTGGTTATAAGCTTCAGTAGGTTTTCTATTAAGATCAATTTTATTTCTCCGTACATTCGATATTATATACGATGGGTTAATGTTTTCAAGATTCGAGGCTCTATTTTGGGTTTTGATGGCTTCAACGAGGCTTTTAGCAATCTTAACCGTTTCACCGTCAATACCTAAGATCCCCTGTGTTCTTTTAGGAATAACTTCACACTTTTTTATCCCACCATGAGGTACTGACATCAGTAAAGGAGTATTCCCTTCTTGAAACTCGATATATTCTGTAAATTTCTGCATAATCTCCAAGGTTTAATTAAAAAAAAATAGAGTTATTATATTATTGGGGAATTCTGAAATGTTAAATACCTTAGTATTATAAACACACCAATCCATACACCAAATCCAATTATTCCGAAAGCGTAATATGCAAACGTGTTCTTATCCTTTTCAAAAGTTATATAGGCAAATAACCACGTGCCAAGACCTCCAACGGCGCATAGAAGGATATCGGTTGTAATATTCTGCCAGCTATCAGGTCTATTTTCAAATTTCCAGCCCAAATTAAGAAAAACGATATTTTCTACAATTTCCCAAACTACCGCAAGAATAATAGTTAGTATGAATACAAGTAGTAAAGAGAAGATCGGCACCTTTCCATGTTTCTTAGGGATTGTGTAGAAAAGAGAAAAGAATAAAAAGAGCCCTATTCCTAAACAGAGATGACCAATTGAATAAAAATCGAACCAAGAAATCCCTACCTCCAAAACATCAGTTGCGAATATAGCGTTAAATAGCATTAAATTCTAACCTTTTTCAAGTTTTGTTTAGTATTTTAACATAATAATAAAAAAATAATAATAAATAATCATGGGAATTTAGAATTCGAGTGCCAGATAAATTACAAAAAACAGAATAAAAGAAAGGGAATCGAACAAGTAATACCATGGAAATTCACATTTCTTTACTTTTTCATACATCAAATATGCAAATCCGAAGCAAATTAACCCACCCAAACCTACAAGGATAATATCAGAGATAATATTAATAATGCTATCTTGTTGATTTTGATATTTCCACCCCAACTCAAATAGTAGTGTGTTTTCAATAATCTCCCAGACTATTGCAAATATAAGTGTACCAACAAAAAACCAAATCCAATGCCCCATTTTTACCTTAAAATTATTCGGATCTACAAAATTTCGTAGGGTTGAGATGAGAGATATTGCAGCAAAAAATACAATTCCCATACAGACGTGAGCAAAACTAAAAAAATCAAAAACTACTTGACTCACTTCAGCAGGATTCTGAGCCCAAAACCAGTTTAAAATCATTATAATCTCATATTCTTCTTTTGATTTATGATAATAAAATAACGAATTATAAATTTGACTTAAAAAATATTGTATTATATAGTAATGATTATAACTATCAATTTAAATTAGGTATTTTTCTTTTGGGAACACATGCATTCTTAGTCTATTACCACCGGCATAATTTCTTTAGTCTTAATGCTATAGTTGCCAGCTTGGAAAGAGAGGAGATCTTTACTAATGTCGATTTCTATTTTGCAAAGGCTCGAAATGAACTTGTAAATACAATTGAGGAACTTCTTAAAACTTATCACAAGATTGTTGTAGGAATTTCATTTTATACAACCCAGATTTTTGACATTTATAGTTTAGTGCAACTCCTTAGAGATAAATTTAAAAAAAAGATTTTTATAATCGCAGGGGGCGCACATCCAACAGGAGATCCTTCAGGGACACTGAAGATGGGTTTTGATGTGGCAGTAGTTGGTGAAGGTGAGGCGACAGTAATAGAACTAATGAAAGCGATAATAAACAATAACCCCTATAAAGGAGTAAAAGGAATTGCGTATCTTTCTGAGAATGCTGAATATGTATATACTGGGAAGCGGGATTTAATTGATTTAGATAAATATCCCCCTTTTCCCACCAAGAACACTCGATATGGAGCAATAGAAATAACAAGGGGTTGTCCTTACATATGCTATTTTTGCCAAACTCCCTATATTTTAGGCGCTACACCAAGACATAGAAGCATTGAAATGATAAGTAAGTATGTCCAAGAATTAAAAAACCATTATGAGGATCTCACAGATATAAGGTTTATTACACCTAATGCATTTTCATATGGTTCAATTGATGGAATAACCTTAAATTTAGAAGTTCTTGAAGATCTAATCCGGCAGGTAAGAAAAATACTTGGAGAGAAGGGGAGAATCTTCTTGGGTTCATTTCCATCAGAAGTGCGACCAGAACATGTCACTCAAGACACATTGGATTTAGTTCTGAAGTATGCTGATAATGATAATATTACTATCGGAGCCCAATCTGGCAGTCAAAAGTTGTTAGATCTCTGTCATCGAGGACATTCTGTACAGGATATTGTCATAGCTGTAGATCTGACTCTAAAAAATAATCTTAAGATTAATGTTGACTTTATTTTTGGACTACCCGGGGAAGATGATGAGGATGTTGAGCTTACAATAACTTTAATGAAGAATTTATCAGAAAAAGGAGCACGAATTCATGCTCACTCCTTTTTACCATTACCTCAAACACCCTTTGCTAAAGAATCTGCAGGGAAGATCAATAAAAAATATATTAAAGAGATTAAGAATCTCATTTCTAGAGGGGTTGCGTTTGGAAATTGGAAAAAACAAGAGCAGCTTGCTTCTAAGATCACGAACTACTTTAAAAATAAACATTTTGAGTAAGATATTTTAGTCCGCAATATGTACTACGTCTTTTCTTATTTTTATGAATCCTTCGTTTTCTAATTGGGCAAGGATCCCCCTTAGCTTTTTTGAATCTACTGTTGGGATTCGAGTTTCGAGATCAGAGATATTGACAGCTTTATTTTTGATTAGAATTCGTAAAATTTCACCCCTGATTTGCCTATTTGAACCCTTGAAAGAGGATTGTTTTCTATAATGAGCACTTTTTTTATTAAGCTCAGGATGTGTTTTTTTCAGCATTACTCCATAATCCATGAGCGCATAATACCATTGGCGAGGATTATTATAATCTATTGTTTTCTCTAGTATCGAAATAATTTCTTTATCGGTAACAGCATTCTTACTATAGAAGAAAAAGTACATGTACACTCTCCTTATGTTCGTTTCAATAAAAACTGTAGGTTTATTAAAGGCAAATGCTACTATTGAAGAGGCAGTATTATGTCCGATTTGGGGAAAGGTCTTCAATATCTCAACAGAATCCGGTAAAATACCATTATAAACGTCAATGATTACTTCTGCAATTTTTTTCAATGCAATTGCCCGTCGATTATAACCTAAACCCTGCCATCTTTTTAGAACCTCATTCAAGGAAGCGTTCGAGAGTGTAATAAAATCGGGGAACTCTTCAATAAATTGTAGAAATTTTTCCGCAACTCTCCCAGTTTGAGTCTGTTGCAGCATTACCTCTGAAACTAACACATTATATGGTGTAATTTCAGTTCTAAATGGAAATTTCCTTCCATATTGAGTGTAAAAATTGTAAATAATATTTTGGAAATGGGAAATCACATCTGGTGATAAACCTTCAGTCTTATAGAGCTTGTAAAATTCAGAGATAAGGATTAAATTTTCACCTACAAATAAGTTCCTTGGTTTTTAGTTAAGTTAATTATTTTGAAAGATCAATAACAAATTCAGTTACCCCGCCTTCTATTTTCCGCAGAATCTGTGTGTATCCTGATGTATTTATGATATGAAGCATAGCTTGATTTTGTACTAGAATAGATGCCCCAAAACTCTTATAATTAAGCTCACGGGCGATTTGAGCAAGATATTCTAATAGAAATCTAGAAATCCCTAAACCCCGCCAGTTCTTATGAACTACAAAGGCAAGCTCAGCTAAAGATGGTTGGTTTGTCTTAAAAAATCCCCCCATAGCAACAATCTTGTCTTTTTCATTATACCTTTCAATCCCGACCAGAATCATGTCGGTAATATAATCAATATTAATCATTGGTTGAATCTTCTTATGCCTAAAATCTTTCATAGGAGTAAAGAATCGAAGATAACGATCCTTATCATCCAGCGAATAGTGGAGTTCTTGAATCATTCTCTCATCAGTGGGTTTCACTGGTCGAATCATTATGGTTTTGGAATTTTTTAGGGATAACTTGGTTTCATATTTCTGAGGATATATCGCAATTCTCCCATCAATGGAAACTGGTAGTTTTTGATCAGAATAGACATAATTCCACTTTTTAGCATGTTCTAATAATTCCTCCCTAAAATCGGGATGCGCAATATTGATCATCTGCAATACTCTTTCACGTATCGATTTTCCGTAAAGATAGGCAATACCCCATTCTGTTACAACGTAATGGACGTCTCCTCGGGTAATCACTACTCCTGATCCAGGTTGAAGGTAAGGTACAATGCGAGAAACTTTTTTTCCATTCTTTAATAAAGCTGTTGATGGGACTACAATTATAGGTTTACCATTATTTGATCTACCAGCTCCACGAATAAAATCAACTTGCCCACCAATGCCACTGAAAAATCTATGTCCTATAGAATCTGAATTAACCTGTCCTGTTAAATCAACGGTTAAGGCTGCATTTATTGCAACTTGTTTTTTGTTTTGACTAATTATGAAAGGGTCATTAGTGTAATCACATGGGTGGAATTCGACCATTGGGTTATCGTCCACAAAATTATAAAGTCTTTTTGATCCTAAAACAAATGAACAGATGATTTTATCTTTATGAAGTGTCTTTTTTTTGCATGTAACAATTCCATTCTCAACCAGATCAACAATTCCATCTGAAAAGACTTCGCTATGAACCCCTAAATCTTTTTTCTCAGTAAGCTTAGCTGTTACTGCATTAGGAATAACACCAATGCCCATTTGAATTGTAGATTCATCTTCTATTAAGGAAGCTACAAATCCTGCTATTTTTTCTGCGGTTTCATTGGGTTTACTGTAACTGTATTCAATTATCTCATGCTCAGAGACAACAAATGCATCTATGTCATCCATTTGAATAAAGGAATCTCCTAATGTACGAGGCATTTTCGGATTTATTTCCGCAATAACGCAATCAGCTACCTCCGTTATAGGTTTAACGATATCCACATTAATTCCATAACTACAGTAACCATATTTATCAGGGGGGCTCACTTGAATTAATGCTGTATCCAAGTGCATTTTACCCGATTTAAATAATTTAGGGATTTCTGATAGCAGCATTGGTGTATAATCTGCTTGCCCCCTATCTATGTACTTTCGGAGTGATTTTCCAATAAATAGTGCATTATGTCTAAATAGATCTTCGATACCTCCTACCGTCTCATAATAGTCAAGATCACTAAGACTGAGAAAATGTAAAATCTCGACGTCAGGAAGTTTTAATCCCAGTTCGATTAATTTTTTAGTAAGGTCAACTGGCTCTGAGCATCCTGAATCTATGAAAATTCTACTCCCCGGTTTGATATATCCGATTATTGCGTCCTCTACAGATACTCGCTTCTTTTCATATTTGTGTAAAAAATTATCAAGGGTTTGATTAGAAGAAATGGGCAACTTATCACCTTAAAGGTTAAATACACTAACTCTAGTTTTTAAGGAGTTTTAAATATAATTATGAATAAACATATACCAAAGAGTGTAGAACTGAAATTGAAAAAATCGTGGGAAGTGAGTGACATGTACATTTTCTTTTATATCTCCGTAATAGGGATAATAGCCATAATACCGGTATATTTCTTGTCTCTTGAGCATTCTAAATTTCAGGAAAAATATGGTAAAGCTAAAGGACTAAAGTTAACTACGATTTTTGGAATGATTTCAGGGTGGTTTTTTTTCATTTTCCTTTTCGGAATCTGGATTTCACCCCAACCTACGTTTATAATTCCTCTTTTCCAATCCCTAACTTTAATAATCCCCGTGGTGAACGTTTCAATCCCGATTCTCCACATGGTAATCTCAATTCCTTTAATTTCATTCGCAATGTGGTATGGAATTATAGGTGTCAAGAAATTAACACTTAAAGTAGCAGAAACCCATAGACCTGAGAAAATTGTAAATACAGGTATTTATTCTAAGATTAGGCATCCTCAATACTTTGGGGCAATACTTGCCCATTTAGGATTCTCAATTCTTTTATCTTCATTATATTCTGTTCTTTCTAGCCCGTTTATTATTGTTCTAATCTATATTATTTCTTGGAAAGAAGAAAAAGAGCTTCTAGTGGAATTTGGTCAAGAATATGAAGAATATAAGAAAAAAGTTCCAATGTTGGTTCCCAAAATAAGATCAGTGAAATAAAGGGGATAAATGATTTTCAAAAACTATAGCTACATCCATATGAAAACATGAAATTCGAATAAACAATAATAAATATTTGATTTTATTCTAGAAGTTATAATTACAGCTATAATCAATTTCTCGATATTCGTATGCCCGGTGATAAAATAGACATAGAAGATTTAGAATCTTTTATCGATGGTTTACAAACCTCGTTTGATACACTAGGAGATGTGGATCCAAGCGAAGCAAAAGGATTTCAAATTAAACTTGCAAAAGCTATTTCTGATTTAAGAATAAAAAGAGCTGCTAAAATAGAGCCTCCTCCTAAACGTATTGGACCTTACACTAAAGAAGATCTTAAATTAGAATTACTAAGGGAGCTAGAAACCCTTCGAGATAATTTAGAGACCTTTACCTATAATCCTAGGAGAAAGTTTGCGTTGGTGAAAAAAATAGCAGAAATTCGGGAGCAGGTAAGTTCTCTGTAATTTTTATAAAGAGGTGCTTAAGTGCTAATAGACATCCATTGTCATGCAAATCTCTACTTAGTCCTAGAGGATATTTTACAGGAAGCAAAACAAGCAGGAGTAGAAAAGATAATTGCAGTGGGAATGAGTGCCATTAGTCTTCAAAGAATTCTACAAATCTCAGAGAGACATGAGATAGTTTATCCCGCATTAGGCATCCATCCAGAAGAAGTTAAAATGAACAAGGATATTGAGAATCAAGTAGATTCGGTGGTTGAGGAAATAAAAGAAAACAGAAATAAAATCTGTGCCATCGGAGAAATAGGGTTAGATCATCATTTTATAAAAAATAGAGACCTTTATCCCCTTCAAAGAAAAATCTTTGAAAAAATGCTCTCAGTAGCCCAGGAGTTAGAATTACCCATAAATCTACATACCAAAGGGGCCGAAAAAACAGTTTTCGAGATGCTACCTTCTTACAATATTCCCAATATCAATATCCATTGGTATTCGGGACCAGAAGAATTTTTAAATCTAGGTATTGACCGAGGGTATTATTTTTCTATAACGCCAGCAATAAGTTATTCACCACCAGTTAAAAAAACCGTATTAACTGTTGATAAAGAGTTTCTACTCCTTGAGAGTGATGGCCCGGTTAAATATTCTGGGAAAGCTGGGACTCCCGCAATGATTAAAGGCGTACTAAAAACTATTTCAAAATTAAAACAAATCCCCTTAGACGAATTAGAATCCCAAATACAAGAAAACACGAGAAGAATCTTTCCTAATATTTTTTAAAGCTCGTTCTCAATAAGTTTAGCAACAACCTCTGGAAATTTCTCTCCTTTATTTCTCATACGAGTTAGCATATCCTTCACTTCGGAAATTGTATTCCCATAAATGTGAAGAGAATTACTAAAATCTAAATAATGCCCCATCTCAACACCTAATTCAAAGGCAATTTTTTGTTGGATTCTTATCATACCATTTACGTTTGCCTCCCAAGCTCTGAATAGATCTCTACTCCTCCACGTAGTTTGCATCATCAATTTTCCTTCTTTTATTCGCATAAATATCCGCTGGAGACAAGGAGGGTCTGAATGATACGGATCTATCAAAGGTCGCCAAGTAATGGCCTGAGCTCTTCGAGAAAAGGGTTTTTCTTTTAGTTTTTGAACAATATATTCCATCTGATTGATTCTGGGAAACTCAAGAGCCGCAATCGGAATCTTTCCGATTCCCAATTGATCTGAAATACTGTTATCTAAATCAAGTTCAATCCCACTAGCAATTCTCCAAATAGAAGATTCTGGCGTGCTTCTTACCTTTTCTGCTCTCAATAATTTTTGATGGTTCTTTACGTTCTCAGGGGGAACGGTCTCCAAATTGTAGTTCTTATGAACCGAATCCTCAAGAGAAAAAGGGGCGTAATTAAAGATTCTATCATGATAAGAATAAGGAAAACTCACACCCGAGTCTGATAGAAAGTGATCATTAGTGCCTTCCATAATTTCCTCAATATACCCCCCTTGGATCGAACCAATAAGATACGTATCTGCCATGCACCCATAAACTTCATAAGATGTACCACTGTTAGAACGAATTTTCATAATTTTATCTTTTCGCATAATAGGACTACTTAATGGGTCTGTAATTTCTATCAAGACTGTGGCATCTTTAGAAGGAGGGTCTTCTGTTTTGTCATATTCCGTTTTAATATCATCACCATTGAATAAAACTTGTCCTAAAGCTGAAATCCATGCATCTCGAACGTTTTTCTCAGAAATAAAGAAGACCTTTGCCAATTTTGACATCACCTCATATAACAAAAAATGCTGTTATGGTTAATTACTAATAACTCTATTAGAATTTATCTGTTAAATTCATAATAAAAATATGGTGAGATTAAAAGATTTATAATTCTGCTTCAAACTTAGATCCAAATCGACATTAAATTTATATTACCCGAATTTCCATTATGTTAATATAAGAATATATTTTGAGTCTTACTGGTTGTTAAAAAATAAATAAAGAAGGAGCGTGATTAATATAGGGAGTTTTAAAAAAGGTCTCCTGAAAAGCGTAGCTAAAGCTGCCGGAGGATTAGTTGAGGATGTTACCGGTTCAGAAGCTTTAGGAAAAGGCGTTAAGAAGGGAGTCAAGAAAGGGAGCGTTAAAAAAGGGTTTAAAAAAGCAGTAAAAGAAGCAAAAGATGATTAAGGTTATTAATTTCCTTAATCATCATCTTTTTATTTCTTATTATCATCAAATTTTTAATTATTTATTTCTTTTTATTTCCTAACATAATTGAATAAATGGGCTTAATTTGACCATGAAACTGCACCTTGAATTTTCTCCACCATTCAATGAAGTTACCGGAAATTTAAATGAAACCTTTGAATTTGAAAAAGAATTATCTTTATCGGAATTAATTGAGTTTTTTGAACAAAAATACGGTAAGAAGTTTTTTGATCTAGTTTGGGAAAAGGGAAAAAAAGGTGTGTTTAGTAAATTTTTGTCCATAATCATAAATGGAAGGAGTTACCAACACGATAAATTCTTAGAAACCGTGCTAAAAGATGGAGATCAAATTGTCTTTATTTATATCTATTTTGGGGGATAGCATATAGCCTTCTTTATTAGATAAGTATCTTAAAGCAAGAAAATCAACCACATTCCTAAACCCGTTAGCATGGGATTCAAAATATTGTCAGAGATGTTTTTAAAAAAAGCATCAACTATTAAGAACAATAGAGTTGCTACGAATGCCATAGAAACAATTTTTCCTAAACTTATGGGCATCCAGGGATGATAAACGATTGTCATTATTAGAACAATTAGAAACGTTGATACTCCTCCTGCGATAAAACCTTCTACGGTCTTTTGTGGATTTGTTCTTAAACTATGTTTTCCATATTTCTTACCAATCACACAAGCAGCAGCATCAGCTCCGGTCGTAATTAAGGCAACAGCACCAAAAATAGGAAAAGGAGTAAACAAGAAAGGTATAAAAGATAAAACTAAAGGAGTTGAAGCGATAAAGGTGCATTGCTCTTCCTTTCTCATGGCCATATACCACTTTTTACTCCAATTTGGTAGCATGTAGAACTTACTTAATCGAGTTAAGTCCCCTATTTGAAACATAATAACAAATCCGAAACCAATCGTAATTATTAGCCAATATGAGAAACTATAATTGTCTAATCCCCAGCGGGATAGTATTCCAATATCATCAAGAATGAGCCCCAGCGTCCAGAAGAAGAAAATTACAAAACAAGTAAAAAGATGAAGAAATTTCCTCCCCATCTCACTTTTTAGATCATCTACAAAATTTTTGTTTAAATTCTCGCAATACACATCATAATCCCTTTCTGCCATGATCTTGGGATCTTTCTTTGAAATATATCCGTTATACAGGAGCATCCCCATCCAAATTACCATTTCCGTTATAAGAAATGTTGACGTAAAGAGCCATAAATAATTTAAGGAACTTTGACTTAAACTCGGAGAAAAAAATGAATATACAAAGGGAAAAAGGAGCCCTGATATAAGGAATAATATGGCAAGTAAAATTTCATTAATAATGAGGTTCCTTTCAATTTTAATCTTTCGGTGCTTTAATGTGTAACTTAGCGTTAAAATTGAATACCCAATTAAAATTATGCTTGTAGCTAAAAAATACATGCTGTTAACTTTTAACGTCTAATAATTTAAAAATTTTTAGAGGTAAGGTTTATATCCATAATAACAAGATTGTATAATAATCTAAATTGAAGAAGAACCTTATTAAGATATAGATAAGCGAACATCCTATTGGTATTAGTAGGTTATCTGAAATATTAATGGGTTTATCAGTGGATACGTCAAAAATTAGAAATGCTATTGTAAAAATTAACGACCACACGATCCCAACAAAAAAAAAGCCAATCACGAAAGTAGTTATTAAACCGGCAATGGTTCCCTCCCAAGTTTTATTTTTATTCCAAGATATATGCGATTTCCCATATCTTATTCCAATCTGGCTGGTCATTAAATCACTTATTGACCCAATACCCAGTATCGCAAAGAACACCATAGGAGGGCAAATAAAGGCAGCAAAAAGTTGACCAATTGTAAAGAACAAATAGGTGCCATAATTCCGTGTTTCCTTCTCGGAGAGAAGTAATTTCGTGAAAAAAGTGAAAGGAAAATAAAGGTTTTTTTGTTTACGTGTTACCTCGTTTACAAACATAAATAAGAAAAAAATGTAGAAGAAGAAAAACAGGAGGTAATAAAACCAACCGAGTGAAAAGAGAACCTCCATAATAGAATAGGGTGTGATTATTAACTTTAAATATAACGAGAGCATATTGTTCTCCTCAGGAATCATTCCCTTTGAGGATCCTGTAAAACTTCGGGCAATGAATAATCCAACGTACCATACAACTACTAGCCCTATAAAAATAAGTACATGATTTAATTTCCTATGGGAATCCTTTTTAGCTTTACTCCAAAATTCTTTCTTTTTTACAACTTTTTTCCCAACAGTAGAAACATCCTTATCTGTAATCTTCTCATATACAATTACGAAAACTGTAGAAACTACAACCATAACGGTCACCAATAAAATGGGGATGTTAAAAATTAATAACCATAGAGGTAGCATGAACTTTCTTAATCGAATCTCGAGATTCATTAAAGCTAACAACCAAAAAATATGAATAAATAATAAAACTAAAGCTACGAATGCCGTGATATCATTTACGTTATCGGTTTTGCTAGAATTATCCATAAAAGCAAAAAGAATAAGGATGAAGAAAATTACGATAACGAAAAACCATATATAATAGTATTCCATGACAAATCATCCGTGGTTGCTATTTATTCAATATTTATTCTTAATTCCTAATTAATTATATGGGTTTGTTATTAAAAATCAATTTCCTCGATAGGAAAACTTTACAATTTGGATTTTCTTATTAATTGTTAAACTTAAAATCACTTATTTGTGAGAATGATTAAAAAAAAAATCATACTAGCTTCAAAATCCGAAGATAGACGTGAACTCTTAACCCGATCCGGTATTCCATTTGAAGTATTACCCACTCAAGTTGATGAAATAGAATTTAAGAATAAAATTTCGGATCCCAAATCCTTAGTTCGGGAACTCGCAAAAGCTAAAGCACTTTATGCTAAAAAACAATTAGAAGAGAATAATAAAGCTGCAATTATTATAGCAGCAGATACCATTGTAGAGCTTAATGGAGAAATTATAGGAAAGGCAAAAGATGAAGATGACGCAATAAGACTTCTTAAAAAATTAATGGGAAAGACACATAACCTTATAACCGGGATTGCGATTACCGAAACCGAGAATTCTAAACTATTTGTTGATTTGGACATTACTGTTGTCGAATTTCTTAATCTTTCTACTGATGAAATATATAATTATGTAAAAACTAATGAATGGAAAGGAAGAGCAGGAGCTTATTCTATAAACGATAAAGCCAGCCTGTTTATAAAAAAAATACAGGGTTCTTCATCAAATGTGATTGGATTTCCGATGCATAAGCTGTATGAAATCCTAAGAAATGAATTTAGGATAAATTTACTTACCTTAGGAACAACGGATCCTAAACCTTAATTTTCTGTTATTTCTCTCCACAGCTTTAAATCTTCATAAAACTTTAAAATCTTCTCGAACTTGTTGACTAATTCAGAGTAGTAGTCCCTGTCAGCATATTTCCGCTTAGAAAGTTCTTTTGCAAGAGTAAGCTCCTGTTTATAGCGTATTATTTTTTCTTCAATCACATGATTTTTTGAAATCAGTTCTTATTTAAATTGGAAAAATATCGGGATATTATAGTTAAGATTTCAACTACTCATTTTACGAGCATTTTTAATACTTAAACTAAATTCTTTTATAACTTAAAATGTTAATAAAAGATATCATTTCACATTAGATGATACAAAATGGCTAAAAAATACAAAAACCAACAATTGATGAAATTTTTAACGATTATTGGGGCTATCGTTGGATTGATATATTTAATACTAGGACTTACCGCTATAGGTAATCAGTATCAAGTATTCCCAATCGACGTTGGATTACACATTATTGTGCGCTTTATTGTTGGATTAGCAATAGTAGTTTTAACATTCTGGGTTGGATTGAAACCAAATGAACCAATTCCGTTTCATTGGTTAGTCCTTTTAATTCTTGCAATACTACTCGTTATATTTGTAGACATAATTGCTGGAGTGTTAGTCCTAATTGCTTTCTTAATCGGATTAATTGAGGATCTCTAATTTAAATTTGAAGAGACGTTTCCCTACAATTATATTTTTTTTCCCTTTTTTTGAATAAAATTGTTATTCCTTAGTTCTTGATAAAAAATAGTCAACAATTTCTCCTGCCAAATTTATGTCTGAGACCTTTTGTAGGGCTGTGAAACCCGGTATAGAATTCACTTCAATTACCAAATTTCCCTTCTCACTTTCAAGGAGATCAACTCCCGCAATTTCTGTCTTTGTAACCCGTGCCGCTTTGATAGCGAGCTCTTCCATATCATCGGTAATTTTCAACGGCTCTGCTTTCGCACCGGCATAGATGTTTGTTTTCCAACTGTCTCCAACTCTATACATCCCAGCAATTACTTTATCGCCTAGAACTAATATCCTAATATCTCTATTATTGTGTTCAATAAATTCTTGTAGATAAAATACTTGATGTAATTGACCAAGAGAAAAAATGACATTTTCCGCGAAAGCTTTATTGTTCAATCTTGTAATCCCTATACCTTTCGATCCATACAGGGGTTTCAAAACACAATCTCCTCCTAATTCATCAAAAGCATCTAAAGCTTTATGAGGATCTTCACAAACAATAGTCTTTGGTGTAGAAATTTGATGATTTTCCAAAAAGACCGAGGTTAGAAATTTATCACTGGCAATTTCTAAGGATTCCCGCGAGTTGATTAACGTTATATCATATTCTTCGATTGCTCTTAGGATATCCAGCCTAAAAAAGATCTTTTGAGTAGCAGCTGCCCCAAAACCCCTTACCAGAGCTGCTTTAGGATTAAGATCTTCAAATTGTTTATAGAACTCTTGTTGAAAGCCAATGCCCACTTTTAATTCTGAAGGGATAAAATACTTAACTTCGTATCCTCGTTTACCAAATTCTTTAGAAAGAATTTGAACTTCGGGATCCTTTGAATTAGGAGTAATTATCATAGAATGCGTTCTTCTCTCACCATTAAAAAAATTATTTAGTTTTCTTATAGACTTAATTTTTAAATACATTTAATTTCTTATAAAACATATATGAAATCAATGGATCTTGGAGAAGACAAAACTGAGATTGAAAAATTATCGCAGATGCTTAGTAAAATTCAGAATCTCTATTATAAAAAAAAGGAACAGCTTGAAGAAATTCAGCAAGAAATCACTGAATTAAGGGATGTCTTAAACTTCCTCAACTCGTTTATCTCGAATAAATCTTTTCAAAGCGCTGATAAATTATATTCAGAATCGCTCCAGAAGATCGTAGCTCAACAACCTGAAGATCAATACTTTGTCGAAGAAGTTCCAAAAGAGAGAGCTAAAGGGACTAATATAAAGCGAAAGATTTTTGCGAATGAAAATGAAAAAGATTCCAAACTCTTATGTATTTTGAATTTTTTAGACTTCAACCAGGTAGAAATTAAAATTGTGAATCCTTTAGATAGCCCTGTAAGAGAAACCTCAGAAGAGTTTATCAGAATCTTTTTAAGAGGTGCGCTTCTGAGGATAAAAGATTCAAATCCGGAATTACTTTTAGAATATGACTATTTTAAGGATACTGATTTAATTGAATGCATTAAAGTGCTCAATTTGAAGTCAATTCAAGATTACGATTTGATAACGTCTAAAATGAGAGAACTGTTAGCCAAACAAGTAAGTAACTAAATTGGTTTTCTTATTAAAATAATTTCTTGAACTCTTCTTGCTCGGTGCAAATAATTATATTTACGTAATATATTGTTTAATTAAATTAAGAAAAATTAATTATACAGCAATCTTTCATAAATTTATTGAAAAGAACAGGACGAGTGGTATAAGTTTGGCAAAGAAAAAATCTTGGTTACAGATGCCTAAGGTTCATTCTAAATTTCATGATGCAAAGTTAGAGAGTGTATTGATTAATATATCTATGAACTTACTAACTGGTGATAAAGGAGATGCTCCATCATTTTTATTTCTCTCAGGAGCTTTTTTTGATGTGAAATCATTTGCATATTCCGGATTAAGGGCATGGAAAGGTGCTGTGAAGCCTACAGCTTCGAATGGAGGAAGAAGACCAGTATTGGAAGCAACGTTTGCTTCATTATCCGTGTATTTAAGTTCACTATTAGCATTACAATCTGATTTCTTCTTCGCGTATGATGAGATAAAAGATATATTACTCGAGAAAAAGCGAGAGGATCTATGGACGATTGTTTCAGAAAAATTACCATTTATCCCAATTCCCCCTAAGGAAATGTATGGTTCTCAAGTTTCCCCCATTTCACCTTATTTTGTGATAAAACAAGATGAAGAACTCACTTTGGGTGAGATTTATCCCTCAACGTATTTGTCCAGTGTTATTGAGAATATTAAGACAAGGTTCTTTGTGTTTTTTGAATATCAAGGATATACAGCTCTGGGATTTTTTAACGCACTCCCTGAACTTTCTAACTTTGGTTTTGAAGAGCACGCACGAGATTTTGAGAGTGAACCTACCTCAGATAATTTGATAAAGTATAGTAAAAAAGCGAAAAACCTAAAAGAAGTATTGATTGCGTTAATACAAGCCCACAATAACGCTCTCCTTGAACAGTTTTTAATTCCTGACTATGAATTATTATTAAACAAACTGCTGGAGGGAGATGTCTAATGGTTAATATAGGACTCTTAGGGGATGTAAGCGTTGGAAAAACAAGCATACTTCGTTTATTTGTTCGCTATCTGAAAAAAGGAGATATTGAAAATGTAGAGGGTGGGGTAAAATGCTCTGTCGTTAAGGCTGATTTTTCAGGAGAAGCAACCGTACCTGGAGGAGATAAGGAGGATGCCCTGAACCAAAAAGAAACAAAAACTATACATCCTAACCGTATAGTGTTTAGAGAAGACGCTAACAATAAGGCGCATACTATTTTCGCTCCTGGCGGTGATAGGAAACGTGCTGTGGTAAAGATGGGCATCATTACCATATCAAGAATTGCCACCCAAATAGTAGCAGTATTTTCACTGGATAGAGAGTTAGAAACCCAGTTTGAGTTTTTCAATGATGTAAGATTTTTTCCTGATAAAATATTCGTGTGCATTAATAAGGTTGATCTGCTAGAAGGAAATAGGGACAAGAAAGTACAGGAGATGCAAAATAAAATTCAAGAATTCTTTAATGCCCGAAAAATTGCAATTAATGAATTCTTCCTCACTTGTGGTGAGACAATAGACGAATTTGAAGATGTTGAAAAATTCAACAATAGAGTCGCTGAAATGATACTAGAAATTACCACAAAATAATCTAATTTTTAAACTTTTAACTTTCCTTTTACTTCTGATCTTTTATTTTTAAGGCAAGTTTCACCAGTAGCATATTTAGATCCAATTGATATCCTATTAGTGGTGTTAATGAAACAATCCCTAGATCTTCCTCTAATTTCAGATATCCTAATTTTTCCAGCTCTTTTAAGTCTTCGATGATATGTTTTTTCTTTCTTATTTCCTTGATGTCTTGGATTTTCCCTCGACCCATGTCTTTAAGGCAACAAATTAAGACACAGAAGATGGTTGCCGCTAATCTTGGTTTGTTTTCGAAAGGATTAGCGGAGAGAAATTCTGAAGCAGTAGTCTCAAAAGCTATATACCAGTGGGAAC
>JAEOTL010000266.1 GCA_016839845.1 Promethearchaeota archaeon | reverse complement strand
TTTAACTTAAGGTATCCTACTGAAGCAATGGTTAGTATGAATGAACAAATAATTCAATTTTTTCGAAAAGCAGGATTCAACTTTATTTAATTTGAGTTTTCTTTCTTTTAAGCTATCTATCAGTATATCCGACAAAACCTGCAACTAATACTAAAATTCCTCCGATTAAACTAGTATAAATAATCATTAAAATACCGATAACCACGCATATAATCGGAAAACATCTAAATTTAAGTTTTTTATAGCAGTAAATTTTCCGTCCGAGACATCAACACGTATATAATCAAGGTGATTTAAATTTCGAATAAGATCTGGTTTAAAATCATCTCTTGCATGAATTAATACTGCAATTTTTTTCATATTTATATCATATGCTGCTTTTATGTCATATAGTTGATCTAATTTTCATCTAAAAATTCGATTTATAAATCCCTCTAAAAAAGGAAAATCTTTTAACTCAAGAACTTGGCTCGTTTTATAATATCTATCTAGGATTCCCATTATTGATAAATTCTTTTGGATACTCTCTACGAAATCTGATAACTTCTTTTTTGCTACATATGTTTGTCCCTTAAATAGATAACAAATTGAAAAAGTGCCGACATTATCCATTAGGACAATAGATTGCCCAAATTTAACTCTATCAAGTCCTTCACTGAAAAACTCGTTACTAAATGATTTAAATGCTGAGAGAAAGCTTCCAAAAAGTTCATTATCTTGTTTCCATTCATCTACAAACGGATAGGAGAATAATAAAACTCCACCCTCCGTTAGGATCAGGAGTAACATGGGTTCTTCTTTGATTAATTCAGGTGGATTCATAGTACGTTTTCCTTGCATAAGGGCTATTGATTCATTCAATGACACCAAATTCATTCGTTCTGCTAAAGTTGCTTTACGTTCCTTGAGGTTTTCCCAATCCCCTAATTGTTCGAATAGTTTATCATGTTCATTTGATATTTCACGAGCTAACAATTGAAGTCCATGTGACTCTGCAATATCTTGAGCTTGAGATAATTCTCTTCTAGCATCACCCATGTTCATCTGAAGTAAGGAAAGCATACCCTGGAGTAGATAAGTTTGAGCTAGTAAGGAATAAGAGTTTGTCCGTTCAGATTCTTTAAATAATCTTTTTATGAGTGGTTTAATGTCCTCAAGAATTTCCAAATCATTGGTAGATCGTAATTCTTCTATGTAATAATCACAGAGCATTATCAAAGCATTTTTATATTCTTCGGGTACACCTCGATTTACATTCTTTTTCGCTTTTTCATGTCCTAAAATAAGTTCTTTCAAAATTTCTTCCGCTCTTGCCCGATTTCGGGTTCGAGAACTGTATTTTAATACTCGCGCAGTTGACAATTTGTATAAATAGAAATCTTCAGGAAATCTTTTTTCTTCTATAAGCTTATCAAAGTGATCTAAATATTTTCGAGCTTGTTCTGGTGATTTTTTATCTAAAGATACTTCTATTAAATCATCTAGTATTTCCCCTACATATAAATTAGCTATATGAAAATTAAATTGGATAAAGAATTTAAGACATTTTTCAAAATATTCAATTGCAAGGTCAAATTCCCCTTTCCTATGATATATATTACCAATCCCTTTATAACAAGTATGATCAGATAGATTAACAACAATATTATCACCCACAGACCTTTCTATTGCTTTCTTTGCAAAATTGAGTGTAAGGTCTATTTCTCCTCTACCAAAATGGCAAGCAGCAATTGCGGCTAACACATAAGTAATAGAAAAATGGAGTTTATCATACCTTTCGAATATTGATAAGGCTTTATTAAGATATTCTAGTGATTTATCGAAATTACCTTCCCAAAAATTGAAGTATCCTTTCATAAAATTCATTAAGCCTTCTCTTTGCTCAATTTCTGTAGGGGGGTCTTTTAACGCAGTATTGAGTAAAGTTTCACAGTTGGTTATTTGCTCCCAAGTTTCAAGTACCGTACCATGAAAGATAAATAAAGTTACCCATTCAATATAGATAGCATCAATTGTAAAGAGTGGTTTGTTTAAACTCACACTCTCACTATAAACATCCTTACTGATATTAAGCGACTCTTGATATTTACCCAACAAATAAGAAAGGTGTCCTTTAAGAATCTTAATTTTAAGTTTCTCTTCCTCGGTGAAGTTTTCTTTTTTCTCAAGGTTTTTTATTAATTGGAGAACTTCATCATCTTTGCCTTCATTTAATAACTGCCATCCTAGTTCTATCTCATCAAGAGCTAAATCAGGCATTTTTTCATAGTTGTTACTATTTGGATTCCAAGAAATGAAAGTAATTTCTATTAAAAATTATTAGTTAAATGTTATATTTAACATTTTCCGTAAAGCTGAGGTAAAATAATTAAGATTATCTCTCTTTCAGAGAAAATAATTTAAATTAAAAAAAGAATTATGCCCCATTTACGACTTTTATTTTTGGAGCGTACGCATCTTCTACACCGTAATTATTAAAATTAATGCTATAATGATCTCTCCAGTGAGCTTTTACGTTAGATAACATAGATTCCATAGTTTCAGCTTTGACCTTCCCTTCTGCACAAATTGTTGTACCCATTGGGGTTGCAGTAATTTCACCGTCTTTTACAACGATCTGCCCATCTTTAATGGTATAAGCCGCTAGCGAGAATGCTTTCTCTATCGAATGACCATCCATTTTTTTTGGATCTATTTTATATATTGCTACATCTCCAATCGCTCCTGTACCTAAATGGCCTCTATCAGTCATTCCTAAGCATTTAGCAGTACCTCCCCTTGTAACTATACATATTTCATTCAATGTGAGTTCTCGATCAATATCCTTTAATTGCGTTTTTTCTGCTACTCTTTTTGAACATTGATTTAGAAGGATGTCATCTCTAGTTTTCTTATCCATAAGCCAACTGAAGATTTGCGGATATGATGTAAATGGACCACCATTGGGATGATCTGTGGTCATAAACACTTGCCATGGGTTCTTAGTTAACAATAACAATTCTAATCCAATTGCCCATTGAACAGCGTTTACTGCAACCTTTGGTGAAAAGAAATATGGAACAATACCCGAGCCTGATTCTCCTTCTACTTGTCCATTTATCCATTTAATTCCTGGTTTTGCCCCCCATGCTGAAGTTCCGCCTAAATGATGGAGCGCGAATTCCCATGGGCCGTCTGCCGTCATTGTAGTAGTAGCAGCTTTACCAAAAACCACCTGACCAGTGTCTATAGTGACATGTTTATGTGTATTTAAATATTCAGCAATATCCGCAGCTCCAGACTCAAAATCACCCCAATTTGAACCGCCATATGCATTGAATTGACAATGAGTGAGATGAAAACTCGTATCTCGTCCTTTTCTTGGCTTAATTTTTTCAACTGCTTTAAAGGTTTCAATTGTATGTTCTTTATTACCTGGATGACCTAAATTATTTGCATGAACATGAATAGTATGGGGTAGTTGTAAAGTTTCATTAGCTTTTGCTAAACCTTCAACAATTTCTCTTGGAGTAACTTCAAAATGATAAACATTATCATCCAGGGAATTTACATTCTTACCCCAGGTCCAATTTTCTACTCCTCCTGGATTTACGATTTTAACAGCATATCCCTTAGTAATTTTTAAGATCCAATTGATATATGCCGCTAATTTATCATACTCTTTTTCTTTCACGAACTCCATAACAAACCAATTATTACCAAATAATGGTATTGCTGCTTTATCTATAATCGGCATATCTAAGAATTCTTCATGTGTATGTCTAGCCTTAAGAAGAGGCATTGCAGGTTCAACAACTGTAGTGTAACCTAACCTAGCATATCGATATCCAGTAACCCACGTTGAGGGCACAGACCAGCCGGTTCCACTACGGGTTAGTTTTGTCTTCTTTTCATTGAATTCTTCAAGTTTATCTTCAGGTCGAAAAGAACGACCAGCATTAACTTTGGTTCCTGATATATGTGAATGAATATCTACACCTCCCGGCATTACTATCATGCCAGAAGCATCAATGACTTTAGCATCTCCGTTTACTTTATCTACGATAACCCCGTTTTTAATATGAATTTCTTTTTTCTCTCCATCAATATTGTTGGAAGGATCGTAAACTAATCCATTTTTTATGATTAAATCTTTCATAATAATTTTCCTTGATAATTTAGATGATCTTAATACAAATTTGTAATATTGAGTTTTTACAATAAACCTACTATTTTAAAGAATCTATTATTTTTATAAAGATTTATTATAAAATTAAAGAGCTATAAATCTAAAATATTTTAAAGTATAGAATGATAAAAATAAATTGATAAATACTTAATTCTATTCGAAATCTTTTTTAAAGAGTCCTTGTGAAATATTGTTTATTTCAGCAGGTTCGAAAATCTTTGTATAATCAAGATATTGTGCCCAATTTATCTCTTCCTTTTCTGAGCGAGTGATTATCGCAGTTC
>JAEOTL010000009.1 GCA_016839845.1 Promethearchaeota archaeon | reverse complement strand
GGAAGAATATGAAAAATATTATGATCAAGGTTATTTAGTAAATGCTATGAGTTCATCCTACCCATTCATGCGAGTTTTCGTAGATCAAGAGGTTATACATGACACTGTAGAAAGAAAGAAGGGAGAACTCTTAAAGGTCGATCAAGAGGTAAAAGTAATCAAGAATAAAATTATGCCCTTCGAACAAGTAAAAACTCTTGTAGAAAAAGCACGAAGGATCTCGGTTATGGATTGTGCTTGTAGAACGCATATGAAGATCCACAATGATGGAGTACCCGTAAACGATTATCCAATAAATGTGTGTTTTAATTTTAATACATTCGCCGATTATTGTATAGAATATGGTTTCGGACGAGAATTATCCAAGGATGAAGCTCTTAAAACATTAACCGCAGCAGCAGAAGCGGGGTTGGTCCACACCACGCAAAATATAACTGAGAAAGCATCATTCTTCTGTAATTGCGATCGTGATTGTTGTATTATGTTAAGAGGTATAAGACAATTTAACGATCCAGGTATGGTTGCCACATCTAATTTTCTTCCAGAATATGAAAAGGATAACTGCATATTCTGTTTGAAATGCACAGAAATATGTCCTATGGAAATAATAGAATTAGTTGATGAAGGAAGTGATGATCAAAGGATTTCTATAAATATAGATAGATGTATCGGTTGTGGAGTTTGCGCGTATAATTGTCCTGAAGAAGCCTTGACGATGATTAAGAAATACGATAAGGTACCTGTAGAGAATATGACGATGGCAATGACTAAAACTATTGAAGGAAGGAAAAAATAAAATTATTTTTTTAATTATTTATTAGAAAAAAGAAGTAATTTAGATTTTTACTTTCTATAGCCTCCATACTTATGTACAGCGTCAGTCATAGCTTGAACATTTTCATGTCTAGCTTCATTAGGAATTCCAGATACACCGCCGTCTACTAGATAACCTCCCCCTTCCATACACCCTTCTATACTTTTTTTGACATATTCTTCTACTGCGCTAGGTGGACCTTTAACTAATAGAGATGCAGGGACATTACCTTTGATAGTTACATAATCACCCATCATTTCCTTAACCTTAATTATATCAGTGTCATCAAACCAATATACGGCTTTCGCTCGATGTTTTTTAGCAAATTCAGCTAGAAAGTCTAATCGATCGTTATATCCCCCTTCAAAAAAGGGCATCGGGATGATATCCTTTTTAATCATTCCATCCATTAGTTTGATTAAAGAGGGCCAGTAAAACTCTTCAAACTGATCATTCGACATGAATCCATCGGCACCCCGATGTAAGGGTATAAAAGATAGTGAAATAGTTTTTTCATCAGGGCTTCCAATCTTTAAAGGAGAATTTTCCATAGAATATAAACATGGCTCTACCATACGATTGCATAGTTCCTTTAATTCTTCAGGATGTCTATACATATCCATCATAGTTCCCCGCATCCCTCTTAAATTGTCAGATACCATATCAAATGGTGCTTGTCCCATAACATGTTCACCTGTAACAGGATTTCCCATTTTTACCATTTTTTTCATGTATCCGCCCATACCCATTAATCCCCCAATCATTTTTAGTAGTGTTCTTTTATAACCTTTAATTAGCTTCTTGACTTCTTTATCTATGAAAAAAAAGAAGAATAGTGCTCCGTTAAACATCATACTCATATCTGATATTTGAGGAAAGTTTTTGAAAAGATTTAAAGTGGAATTTTGGGCAGGAATTATCTTTCTGATCAAATAACCAGTAGGGTCTTTTAATATTTCCTCATAATCACTTGCTTCCATCCAGTCTTTTTCTATATATTGATAAGGTTGATTATCCCCTAAACGTAATTCTGGATTTGCTGCTCCCGGCCATTTTATTGTAGAATGACCTACTCCATCGAATAATTTTCCCATTCCTGGAACAAGCAATGGAGGATAGAGGTCCCAATCATATCTGCTATATATTTTCAAGGCAGCTTTAGAATATTTTTTACCTTTGTACATTGCTTGCTTATGAGTCATACCTGCTTGTATTGCGGGAAAAAAAATATCTGTCCATGGGGTAATTGGTACGCGATCAGGTTCTTTTAACGCTACTGCATCTCTTACTCTTTGGACCCTTTCTTCTAGCATCTGTTCATGATTCATTTTTTTTAAGCCTCCGTCCATTTAGTTGCTAGATTTACGGCATCGACAGCAGTTTTTCCATAAGCATCAGCTCCAACAAATTCAACAATTCTTTCATCAACTGTTCCTCCTCCAATCATAATTTTCACTCCGTCTCTTAAACCTTCAGCTTTTAATTTATCAATAATTTCTTTCATTGAATCAAAAGCTAACGTAAGAAAGCCACTTAAAGCTAATACTTTAGGTTTGAACTCCTTCAAGCTACTAATGAATTTATCTGCAGGAACATCTACTCCTAGATCCATAACTTCAAATCCATTCACATCCAACATGAACTTCACAATATCTTTTCCTATATCGTGGATATCGCCAAAAACTGTTCCTAACAACACTGATCCTTTCTTTTTTCCATCCTTTTGTGCTTCCTTCAGTTTTGGGCCTAATGCTTCGAATGTTTGTGATAAGATTTCTCCCGACATAATCAATTCGGGAAGAAAGTATTCCTTATTACTAAATTTATCCCCAATAATTTTCATGGCTTCCCTTACATCATCCATAATCTTGAGGGGGTCTTCATTATTTTTAAGTCGTTCTTTCACCATTTCATTTACTTTATTCTCGTTTAATTCAACTATTTCATTAATAAAATCCATTATTAACCTCTTTAATTCTTTTTGAATTGTTATTTATAATTATGATCCCAGCTAATATATAATATTATCTGTGAGAGATTTGACAAAAATGTGCAACATTAAACCCTTTGGACTTTTCTTTATGATAAAAATGTCGAAAGTAGCGGATTATGTTGAAGAACTGAATCAGGAACTTATGAAACCAGCCTAGAATTCAGATTTAATACTGCTAAATTTTCGTGAAACAGAAGTTTCACGATCTGTTTTTTTACTATCTCTATAATTCTGTTAGTTTTTTATAAAATATTGTCTTTCATTATTGTAATCATATTTAACGAAATTCAAATTAGTTGAAAAAATAT
>JAEOTL010000265.1 GCA_016839845.1 Promethearchaeota archaeon | reverse complement strand
TCCCATTTCATCCCAAGTAGAGCGTAGCCATCTGAAACGCCCATTAATGGTTCAATTAGATATCTAAAACCTTCAATATTGATGAAAGGCATGAAATATTTGTTTAACTCTCCTCCTGCTTCTTCCATTTTACCTCTTTCTGTATAAATTAGATGATATTGTTTAACGCCTTTTAATCCTCCTGCCGCATTAAAAACTCTCCATTTAGAAACGAATGGGATTTCTCTGGGTTGTTTTAAATATAACTTTGCCATATCAGGAGCTTTATGGGGGGGATACCAAACCGTCAACATATAGATGCCCATTTTTTTTTACCTCGAACTTGAACTTATTATTTTTTAAATTAGATTTCTTGGTGTGAAAAAGTAGTTCTGGTACCTATATATATATTGACATTTTTGTGAGATTATTCCACTAATATGAGAAAAAGGATAAAATAACGGTTTATGTTATTAGAAGTTGATACATTATTTTTTACTTCAGAAATTTAAGTAATACCTCGTTAAACTTATTAGGTTCCTGTGTGTGAACAAGATGAGCATTTGAGTCGAAATACACGACTTCTGCTGTTGGCATTTTCGTAGCTAATAATTCAGCGTTTCCAGGTGGAACAAGAATGTCCTGCTTACCATGCACTATTAAAGTAGGCATTTCTATGACTTTTAACTTTCTACATGAGTTATATCTCATCCAAGCGCCCATTTGGGCTTTAAAGGCGGTTGGTTCTGTGGGAGTTATCAGAATATCATCAATTTTTTTTTCCATAAATTCAGGATTTTCATCCATGAACTTCTTAGTAAATATATGGTGCATTCCCTCTTCTACTAATTTTCTTGTATGTCCTTTAAATGAAAATTTAGTTAATATCTTCTGTGTCTCTGCTGAAGGCATTTCTGCTTTCGATCCTCCGCAACTTGTTGAACAAAGAACTAGCTTTTTAACTCGCTCGGGAAAGTTGAGAGCTATTTCTTGTGCGATCATTCCTCCCATTGAATGACCAAGGATATGAGCCTGATTAATATCTAAAACATCCATCAATCCTAATGCATCAGCAGCCATAATGTCTATTGTGAGGTCACCTTCCAGCTCATCACTTCTTCCAACGCCTCTATTATCAAAAATAACCGTCTTCAAATGTTTTGAGAGGCCATCTATAACAGATTGATCCCACCAATACACATTTTCAGATAATCCCTGAATCATTACAAGAGGAAAACCATCTCCATGAATCTCGTAATAAAGGTTCACACCATCAACCTTAACTTTTGGCAAATTTGATTCTACTCCAATTTACTTGTTTTTGGATTTAACATACATGTAAAAGAATATGTTGTAAATAAATATAAATGTTACAATTTTAGTTTGCGATATCTTAGATTTTGAACAAAAATTCTGAAATTATTTTATTATAATTCTGTTAATCTATAACCTGATTCAATTAATTCTTTTAATTTGCTAATGAACCGAGCAGAAGGAGCACCATCAACCACATCGTGATTAAACAATATTGTTAATGTTAAAATTTCTCTAATTTCAATTTTATCATTTACAATTCCTGGCTTTTTTGTAATTCCTCCAATTGCGAAAGCAAGAGGGTGAGAAGTAGTCGGAATTGGCCATCCATACATCCTTCCAAACATTCCAATAGCAGTTACTATAATTGTGCCCATTAATTTCTTAACTCTTAAGGGATTTTTCAACAGCCTTTTTATTAAGAATCTCCTAATAGATTTCGGAAGACTAGAATAATATTTAACCCATCTTTTCATTGAACTCTCTCCAAGTACAGTAGCTCCATCAACCTCCTCTTTTTGCGCTAACCTAATTTCTTCATGAATTTGTTTGATATCCTTCTCATTTGCTTTTCTTATAACGACCGGCATTGCAACGCTTACCCCCTTAACTATCCTCTCGACTGGTATCGAGATATCAACATCATCAAATGTAATTATCTTCCGCTTACCCTTCATCAACGAATGAACTTCTTTAAATTCACTCGCAGCTTTTCCTATACACTTTAATAACCAGGCAGTGAACGATATCTTTAAGCCAGTTTCTTTCTCATAATTATTAATCATTTGCCTTCCATTCGTCACCTCAACTTCAATAAGCCCCTTTACATAATGTTTATTATCTCCAATTGAAAGAAAATCAAGCGTAGGAATTCTATCTTTAGGAAATTTAGATATCTTATACGAACCAATAATCTCTTCTTCGTTGGTCATTATAATCAATTATAAATATTCAAATTTTAAATTTCTTCTTTTCTTATGCGTTGATTAGAATTTTGATTCCTATTGAATAATCCTTTTTATTTGAGACACGCTTTAAAGTTGATTTTTTATAAACAAAAATGTTTTAAACTCTTATGTCATATAGATCTCGAATCATATAGAAGGTATTTTAAAATGTTTAAGAAATTTATGGATAATTTAACAAATGCTTTAGGAATTACAAGCAATAAGATTAGCGAGTTAATTAAAGGAAGTAATCAATATATTAATGCAGTAGAAAATGTCACCAAGGAAATTAAAAAAACTGTTGCTGCATTAAAAGGCTATGCTGAAACGGAGACTCCTTCGTTGGGACAGGCAGTAGGGTCGTTAGCTTCTACATTTGAGATTATTGAAAAGGAAAATACGGAAAAAGTCAAAAGACTCCGGGAAGAATATATAGCCCCACTTAACGACCTTTTAATTGGCCTACAAAAAC
>JAEOTL010000069.1 GCA_016839845.1 Promethearchaeota archaeon | reverse complement strand
TTACATTGCGATGGGAAGGATCTAAGAAGATCCCGTGGCCTGTTGTTGATCCTTGTATGGAAAAATGCACTAAATGAGGCATAGGATTAGCAGTAGTCCCACTATTCCCATAAATTTCATTTTGTTCGAAGTAATTATCATGGGAGTCAATAAGAAAAATACCATTTGCACCATTTCTACCGATATTGTTGTAACCAATGTAATTCGAGTGAGAGGAATTCAAGACAATTCCATTAGCAATATTTGCTCCAATTCGATTTCCACTTATTCTACTGTTATGAAAATCTTCAAAATAAATACCACTTTTGCTGTTCAATTCAACAACATTATCATAAATATCAATGGCTGAACCATAAGCAATGTACATTCCATACTCATAATTATATGAAATAATATTTTCCGAGAGTTCACCATTTGAATTAACTACTGAGATCCCAGCACCAGTAACATTTAGATTTCCAAGAATAACACGAAGGTTTCTATAGATATCATTAAAGTAAATATTGATAGGAGAGGTATTAATGACAAATATACCGCTACCCCAGCTATCTTCTATCGTATTATATTCAATGCTGATATCGTAAGAATTCCAAACAGAAATACCTTGAGCATCGTTCCAGCTAATTGTATTAAATGCGATCAAAATATCAAATACTGTGTGAAGCAAAATACCTCGTTTTGTATTATAATCTATTGTATTCGAGGTAATATTGACATTGTTAGAACTCCCGTTGACAAATATTCCATTGGAACCACTATTCGAAATGATATTGTCATCAATTCCAGTGTTATTCTCGTTATATAGATATATTCCTTCATTCATATTCCCAATAATTGAATTTAGCCAAATGTGATTCGAGAGAGAATGAGTACTAATTATACCATTCCAAGCGTTATCCCAAATTGTATTATCAATAATTAAATTGAAATTAGAATCCCAAAGAGCGATGCCTTGTGCTGTATTATTAAATACGAAGTTAAAACTAATAGTGTTATGAGAAGAAGAAGTAAAACTAATTCCATGACCATTAAACTCGACAGTATTATATTCAATAAAGTTAAAGTCAGAATACCGTAACCAGATTCCATTTAATGAGCTATTAAAAACATGATTGAGAATCACATCATTTGAATCAGAATCATTAAGATAAATCCCATAATTATTAAATTTAACAGTATTGTTATGTATCTCTCCATTGGTTACATTGTCTAGGAAGATTCCATTATAATTCCCAGTAATACCATCTAAAAGATTATCATCAATTTTGAAAAAAGCATCAGTACCGGTAATTGATATTAGATGAGTCGTACTATTAGTGATAGAAAGATGCTGGATTAGGTAAGGGGAAACACTATCTCCTCTACCGGGGAAACCTAAACCACTAAAGTCGTCGTTACTCGTAATAACGATCGGATCGTGAGCAGTATAATTTGTAGCTTGAATAGATGGCCTAACAGCCCCTCCCATACTAGTAGAAACCTTAGTGTCGAGAGAAGCAAGACGTGGGGAGGTTTCATCCCATTCGGGTACATCGTTCATAGGACTTGATCGTTGATAGTCTGAGGGTGAAGCAGTGTTAATTTCATCAGTTATAGTTGATGGGATACTCGATAAATCATGCTTCCCAGAACTATCAATCTGATTAAATAGTAAATTACTCCCCATCTGTCCAAAACTAAAGACAGTTGCAGTAAATAAGATTATTAAAAATACAGATTTATATTTATTCATTTTCATGAAGAATTTCTCCATATAATTCATAAGGGTATTCGTAGGAAAGTTAAGACTTAAAATATTCACTAATAGGAGAAAAACCTTAAGAATGTTCCCAAATAAATAATTTGATTGAAAATCCAGTTTTAGCTCAGTAGAGCATATTAATTGAAAATTAAAGAGTAGAATTGTTAATTTTCTTTAAGAGTTGGTCTAAAAAATGGAAAGAAGTCAAGTCGAAAATTTTTTTGGTCACTCAAGCTATTTCGTTTGGTTTAAAACCTATAGGTGGAAAGATTAATCTGAATAGATATTAAGAGGATATATTTCTTGAGCACAAAAGAAGGAAAAGCAGGAGTTCCAGCCTGGTTTGTATACCGCAAACTAGATAATATTCTATTATATTCTCGGCTTTACTCGGCAATGGAGGGGGATATGTCAGCGGAGAAAGCGAAGACATTACGCGGAATTATGCAAATTACTTTGGAGCAATTGAAAAAACATTTCACCTATATTAATGCGGAGAAAATAGAAAACATTGAAATGGATACTCATGAAATTCGATTGCTATACGGAAAGTACATTTATTTGGTTTTTATAATTAAAAAAGGCTCTAAATTCCAAAAAATCCCTCAATTACAATCCAAAATGATAAACATTATCGAAACAGATGCAGAAGGACGACTTTCTTCTCAAATTGCTGAACCAGAAATCCTTCGTGATGTATGGGTCAAGTGTGAGGAACTTCTTAGACCATTTATTCTTCATTCATTCTAATTCGGAATTAGCAATATAACAAAATCTGAATCTGAATTAATCTAAAGGGGAAAATACCAGAAATCCAAAGGAAATAAGAAACGAAGGTACTAATGAAGAATCTTAACTTGGGTGAAGGAAGAAAGGAAGAGAGAAGCTTTAAAACAGGTAAATAATAGAAGCATCATCACGGATCTTAGATTCATAAGAATTAATGAAATGCCAATAAAAAGATTGGAGATAAAATAAATGGCAAAAACAAGATTTGAAGACGGTGATTTGTGGGTAGATATTGATTTAGATCTTTGTACCGGCTCAGGCGAATGTATTGACGTTTGTCCCGAAGATTGTTATGAGATTGTTGACGGAAAAGTCAACGCAAACAATATCGGTGCTTGTATAGAATGTGCAGCATGTGATGGTGTTTGTCCAAACGATGCTATCCTTGATCAGAATTCTTGGTAATTCTAACGAATTTTATTCTATTTGGGGAGATTTCCTTCTCCCTAAGAATTTTTTTACCTTCTTAGTTGCTTTCCTACCAATATTTTAGAATCATTTATGAATTGATTTTAGGGGAGTTCAGGAACTGATCTTGAACTATCTAGTATTGATGAAATTCTACTTGTTTTCTAGATTTGGTTCCATGAAACTAATAAATTATCATAAAACAAAGGATATTATTGATGGCATTGATGAATCTATGGAAAAAAACGTCTCTAAAGGTATTTGGAGGAGTAATCATCATTTTCCTTCTTTCTATTAATTCTTTACAGAACCATCAGCAATCTACAGCATCCAATACTAATAAACTAAAGCTAACATATGATAACAGACCCTGGCCGACTAGTAATTGGACAATCTCTGCCTTAATTGATCAAGGAATGGACCCCACCAAGATTGATGCCTTAAAAGAATATATATCGACAAGAAATTATAACATTGAATCGATGCTCATTGTAAAAAATGGTTATCTTGTTGAAGAAGAATATTTCGGTATAGATTTACGCCAATTTCTTCCCCATGCAATTTATTCTTGTACGAAAAGTGTGATGTCTACTCTCATTGGAATTGCTATTGATCAAGGTTATTTAGTATTGAATCAAACATTGCTAGAATTCTTTCCTAATCGAACGATTAATTATTTGGACTCCCGAAAGCAGAATATTACCATTGAACATTTATTATCAATGACCGACGGGTTTAATTGGAACGAATGGTATATTTCCTACAATGATCCTAGTAGTTCTTATTATCAAATGGCTAATCAAGTAGACTGGGTACAATATGTCTTAGACCAACCGATAATTAATGATCCAGGTTCATCATTTAATTATAACACTGGAGTATCTCATCTTTTATCAGCAATCCTAGAAGTTGCTACTGGTAATAAAACGGAGGATTATGCAAAACATCATTTATTTGATCCTCTAAATATCACTGATTTTACGTGGTCAACTGATCCAACAGGTCTTACAAGAGGAGGTGAAGGATTATTCCTCACTGCACGTGACATGGCAAAACTGGGATATCTCTATTTAAATGATGGAATGTGGAATAGTTCACAACTAGTTTCTCATGAATGGATAATTCAAGCTTCTACGAAACAGACTGCAACTTACGTAACAAATTATGATTATGGATATCAATGGTGGGTAAGGGATCAATATTTCTCTATTCAACACTTTTCTGCATTAGGGTATCTAGGTCAAAGAATTTTCATTGTCCCAGAAAAAGATCTAGTAGTTGTTTTTACGAGTACAGAGAGCAGTTTTGATATTCATCTTACGTTCTTGGAAGATTACATTATCCCCGCAACCCTTACCCCCCC
>JAEOTL010000264.1 GCA_016839845.1 Promethearchaeota archaeon | reverse complement strand
ATTGATGATGATATGCAAGGAATTTATGAAGCATTTGGTTGGTGTGATGCAATTATCGTATCAAGTCCGGTATATTCTCGAAATGTTAGTTCCCAATTACTTTCAGTACTCGATAGACATTACGCGGTAAATATAAAAAGACCATTGGAAGGGAAAGTAGGTGGGGCAATTGCTGTAGGTCGTGGGACTGGTGGGGGACAAGCTTTAACTATTAATGCCATATATAGATGGATGCTCTCTTGTGGAATTGTTTGTGTACCTGGTGAATTAAATGGAGTAACCGCTGTAGCTGACAAGCCAAGAGATATTTTAAAACAAGAAAAACGACTAATACAGGCAGAAATTCTCGGATCGAATGTTCTGAAAGTAGCCAAACGACTTCGGGGATAAATAATTAGTAATAAATTACTGAAAACACTTTTAAAATTATAATAAGATCATCTTAAAATAGGTTGAAGTGATAGATATTGAGAATCGATTTTCATTGTCATCTTTTCCCTCCTCTGAATTCGAGAAAAATTGTTGAGGCAGGTATGTCGATATTCAAGGAATATGGTTTTTTTGAGAGAATGAGAGAAAAATTTGAAGAAATCAAAACCATAGAAACAAAGGATATAAAGGAAAAGGCCATATTCCATCTAAAAAAAGCGCGTATTGAAAAAGTCGTCCTTTTACCCGTAAACATGAAAGAAAATCAAGAGGTGAAGAACTGGGTTAATTTTGCTCCAGAAGTCTTCATTCCATTTTATAATGCTCCTGAAAAATCTAGTGAAGGTCTTGATGCTACAGAGGAGATACGAAAAGCTATTGTTGAGGAAGGCTACAAGGGATTTAAGGTAATGCTTACATTCCGAGAGAAGAGATTAAATGATCAATTAATATATCCTGTACTAGAGGCTGCTCATAAATATCAGGTTCCAATTGTTATGCATTGTGGCTATCCTCCACCTGGGACAAGGAGGAACGTATTAACCTATTCAAACCCTATTTATATTGATGAATTTGCCAGTTCATATCCCAGGGCTAAGATTATTATAACTCATATGGGATATCCATTTATTGACATCGCTATTGCATTGGCAGCTCAGTATCCAAATGTATATCTGGATTTAAGCAATTTGGCATATATGATGCCCATTCGTTTAAAAGAGATGTTACTTCGGGCAAAAGAAGTTATCGGAGTGCATAAAATTCTGTATGGTTCAGACGGGAATACTCCTGAGATGATAGAAATTGCTGTAAATTATTTTGATACTAGTGATTTTCTTCCTAAGGAAGATTTCGAGAAAATAATGGGATTGAATGCCATGAAATTACTCAACCTATGAATTAAATAGGCATCCTATCTTATAGTCTCATAAATTTAAGTAATGGTTTTTAATATGAAATTTGTTGATTTGTCAATTCCAATCATAAATCCAAAAGAAATGATTTTTGATCCTGGAGGAATGGGATTAAACATTATATACAGTGATCATGATCAAGGTGCCACTCAAATGGGAGCAACTTTTAACTTAAACCCTCAGAAACATTTACCACTTGGGAAAGGATGGGCAACAGAAAGGATCACCCTTAGTACCCATAATGGAACCCATATGGATGCTCCATGGCATTTTGCCCCTATACAAGATAAGGAGACCGGGGAGAGAAGAGCAATGACCATTGATGAAATGCCCTTGGAGTGGGGTATTGGTCCATTAGTCGTATTAGATTGCACTGGGTATGAGGATGGATATGTATTAACGCCAAAAGATATCTCACAAAAGCTATCTGAAATCGAACACACTTTAAAAGAAGGGGATATCCTATGTGTGCATACCAATGCTTCAAAACATTTTGGGACTAAAGAGTTTATTCATCATGGAATTGGAGTTGGTAAAAGAGCAACTTTACACATAATTAAACAAGGAGTTCATATTGTAGGGACAGATGCATGGTCTTGGGATGCTCCATTTTCAATTACGCAGCAGAAGTGGGAAAAAACTCAAGATCCTTCCATTATATGGGAGGGGCATTTTGCAGGAATCGAAAGAGGGTATTTTCAAATGGAAAAATTAGCAAATTTAGATAACGTACCTCCTATTGGAGCAACAATTTATTGTTTTCCCATCAAAATTGCAAGAGCAAGTGCTGGATGGGTTAGAGCTGTTGCTTCATTCCAAGAATAAAATAAAAAAAAAGTTAGTCTTCTTTAAAAATATCTTCAACTAATTTATCATTGTCCTCTTCTTGGAAGGGAGATAATGCTCCAGTCCAATCTTTCAATACGGTTCCATATTTCTCCTCAAATTTTTGTACGAAATCCTTTAGAGGCATTCTTACTTCAGAACTTTGAGTTCCTTTAATAAAAAGTGCTCCAAAAATATTGTTACCATATTCGAGAAGAATTGTTATATCCCCGTGGTCAATTTTTTTCAATGCTTCAGCAGATTTAGTCATTTCTTTAACAAACGATGTAATAGCAGAGAACATGCCAGAAACCAGGCCAGGATCTTGCATGTCATCACTTCTAAATGCATAATTAAAGACTCCCCGACCATCCTCATAGATAATATAGAGACCTTGCTTTTCAACGGGCTCAAAAACATATGAATATTCAGGTTTCCAAATTTTTATAGCATTATTCCTATAGAGATATTTCAGTGTAAAGTAGAAACGTTTTCTCTCATCTTCCTCCTTTGGTTTAACTTCCTCTAAGAGTTTATCCTTTCCTAGAGTCTCTATAAAAGAGCGAATTTCCTCCCTTTCTTTTTCATAGTTAATCGGATCACCACTTAAAGACAGAAGATAAACTGCACCCTCTTCCTTATAGTCATCAAAGGCAGGAAATTCCCTCACTGTAGAAAAAATGACTTTTTCTGTAAAATTATCACTAAGCGGTACACTCTTGGCCTTAAATTGCTTCCTATAATAATAAATTAGCAAGCCCCATATTAATGCACCAAATACATATCTAGTATACAAATAGGGAATAGAGAATACTTGAGTTACCCCTACTAATGTAGCATCATAACTCGCACTTCTTAGTATATAGAAATTATACCCAAATATTGATGTAAAACTCGTTTGTCCAGTTAGCCAATATTCAACGGTTTGACCTGTTAACAAGTAGGTAAGGATCCCGCTTACAAAAAGCGAAATGATCACAATTATTGGCACAAAAACGTAAAAACTCTGTCGAATATTTTTCGAAGACCTCAGACTACGTGCAAGAAAAACACCTACTATTATGGTTGAGAGAAAGACATTTACAAATCCGAAAATAGTTATTAGATCGAATTTTAAAGAGTTTGTTAACGTAGGAGAAGGAGCAGGGGATAAAAAATCTGCCGATGTAAGAATATCAGGGTTACTCAGATATGGTCCGATTAGAAATCCTGTTATTGACAGGTATAATAAGAAGTATACTGCAATTGCTACAACACCGTATAAGAAAACATATGTTAAATTACTAGACCCCCTCTTTTTCTCTTTTTTATCCCTCTTTTTCCACCAGTCAATTAATTTAATAAGAATAATAATTGATATTGGCTCAAAGATTTTAAGAAATAGAATAAATATTATAGAAGCCATAATGAAATAGGCAAAAAAGAAAATAATCACTGGTAACAACTCTAATGAATTGTTATTGATGTTATCTACAATAAAAAGGAGAAGTGAAAGAATCGAAATAGGGGCACCCACTGTGTAAAGACTCTTGTAAGTTTGCTCTCTCACATCTTCTCCGAAAAATTTACCTTTAAGCGATATTTTGGAACTAAACAATAATTCCACACTGAAAATGAATGTTGCCAAATAGACAAAGAGTATTTCTAAAAACCAGCCTAGAGAACTTTCCAAAGAAATAGTACTGGGACCAGAGATTTTTATAATTACCTGTAATAAATATAAGGATACGGGAAGTAACACTATTAACAATTTTAAAATTTCCTTTTCTCTTGTCCAATCATTCTTAATTAATTCATCTCGAATTCGTTTAGAGGGGCTTTCAGTTATCTGATAGGCGACTGCACTTAAGTTATCATTTATTGCTCCTATTTCCTTTTTTAACCTTCTCCTTACCATAATCAATGAAATAAATGGGGAAACAAAAAAGATAAACGGTAAAGTAACTAGAGGATATGAGCTAAATTGCGTCAAGAGTGAGCCAAAATGAGAGATTATATACCCTATGCCTAGTAGTAAGTCCCCTTGTTCTCCTGGTTGTACTTCTAATTCTTGTGGAGTTTGACCAACTTGAAAGATAATTGGTAATACCCAATATATTATGTAAAACACTAATACCCCGGCAAAAACTCTTAAATATAGTTTCCCTATAACTTTTTTCCTCATGAAGAGGTATGGTATAAATAGAATAAGAATCGGAAGGATGTTTATTAATGCCGTTGAGACAAATTCAATAACGTTCATAATCATTACTTTAACTTTTTGTTAAATTGAGTTTATTTAAAATAAATGTATGCAAATTTAATTATAATAATTTAGGTATTTTCTTATATTTAATTTGTAATATGACTGGAATTAATAAAATTGGAATTATTGTTGACAAGGATTTCGCTGAGAAAAATAATCCTCCTTATCCACATCCCATATTTCTTTCGTATGAGTCTCCACTAAGAATCCAAACAATATTGAATTATTTAGAGATAAAGAACATTTTTGAAAATGAAAGAGTTATTAAATTTGAACCCAATTCTGTAGATGAATCTACACTCACCTTAGCCCATTCAAAATATCATATTGATTCAATTAAGAATATTTCAAGTAGGGGGTATGGCCTACTAGGTGATGAGGTGTATGTTACCGAAGATACTTTTGAACTGGCAAAGAAAGCAGTGGGAGGAACAATATTAGCAGTGGAAAAGGTGCTCAACCAGGATGTCAATCAATCGTTTGCACTCATCAGACCTCCGGGTCATCATGCTTTGAAAGAAAAAGCTTCAGGACTTTGTATATTTAATAATATTGCGAGTTCCATACTATATCTCAGAGAGAAATTACAGAGAATAATCAAGGTCGCCATTATAGATATCGATGCACACTTTGGTGATGGCTTGGTACAGTACTTTTATGAAGATCCAAGCGTTTTATATTTCTCAGTTCATGAATTTGATTTTGTCGAAGGAGATATTGGGTTTATTGATGAGTTAGGATATGGAGAAGGCCTTGGAAAGAGTGTTAATTTTCCAATTCCCCCCAAAACAACTGATAATCATTTTTTAACTTTCATGAGTATTTTAGAACCAGTTTTTAAGGCATTCAATCCGGAATTAATTATAGTTGCTGCCGGATTTGATCTGTATTTCGCTGATCCAATAGGAAATGGTTTTCTCACCTCAATGTCATATTATAATTTTGCACGACAAATATTAACTCTTGCTGAGAACATATGTGAAGGTAGAGTAGCTTTTATACTTGAAGGAGGTTATAGTCTTATAGGTTTACCTCACTGTGTATATGCTACTATTAAAGGACTTCTAGGGGATGAGTATGAACGTCCCGATTTTGAAAAATTCGAGGTTTCCGAGGAAGAAGAAAAAGAGGAAGACATCAAAAAGATCAGAGATTCTCTGAAAGGTCTACTTTCAAAGTACTGGGATTCAATTTAGGGATTCGATCCTTCAGACAAAATCCGCCATTCTTTTTGCATATTCTTGTACACTAAAGAGAGCATCTCTAGGTCCCACCTGTGGATTAATATAGGTAACTAGTGCACCCGTGCCACCTATGGGAATTGGGCATATAATTATATGCCCTTTATGCACAATATTCGTCCCTATTTTACGTTCTTCAGTGTTTTCAACAATCATATATTTTATCCCTTGAAGAGTAATACTGGTAATTCCCTTTTGACCTAGTTCTAAATTCTCGTTCAGTAGCTCATTTATCATTTTAAGATCACTGTTAAGGTCCCAGTTTTCAGTTTGGATAATAATATTTCCATCCTTACTTATCAGTGCCACTCCAAAAACGTTTTGTTCTTCATCTAATAATTCATCAATAATTCCTTCGATTTCGGACATTATAACCAAATATTTATTCTTAAATTGTTATAAATAAAATAAATAAAATCAATTATAAAAATAGATATTATCAAAAAAATAAATATAACGGTGAAAAGTATTGGCTTTTAGAATGTGGAGAAAGGCTATTCTTCTGTCTTTACGTGAAAAGAAAGTTTTTACGGTTTTTACGCTTATTTACATGACCTTAATATTCTTGACGTCATTGTTTATAGATTTGGGATTAGATGGACAGCTAGGACAGTTGGCATGGTATTTTGTATTAATATTCTTCGGGGTGTCTTTATTTCTTTCATTACTTTATGCCTGGATTTTAGTATCTAGAAAAAGACGTGTCTGGGCTACGTTTAAATGCATTGGGTATACTAATAAGAATATTTTAGTACTAGTCTCAGGGATGATATTTTTTACTACCCTTGTGGGTTTCTTTGTTGTAGTCGAAGTATTATTCCACTATGCTGCTGCTGTTGCATATTTAACTCAAGCAAGCATAATCATTGAACCTTTAGTATTAATTGATCTTGTTCCGGTAGTTACAACAAGTGCTATCTTTATAGGTGTACAAATTTTAGCTTTCTTTTTAGCTTACAGAAAGGTATTGAAGGTACGACCAATAATTGCATTAAAAAAGGTAGGAGAGTGAGGAGGAGTTAATCATGTCATCAAATAAAGATCTTATGATTGAAGCTATTGATGTTAATAAAGAATATAGAAGAGCGGGTGCGATAATTCGAGCATTGGCAGATGTTAACTTGAAAATTAGATCCGGAGAGTTTGCTGTGATTCAAGGCCCAACAGGCTGTGGAAAATCTACTCTTCTCAATGTTCTTTCAGGTCTGGATCTTCCTGATTCAGGAAGAATAATTTTTGACGGAGAAAATATTGCCAGAGCAACGGAGGATAGACTAAGTAGACTTAGACGTCAGAAAATTGGATTTATATTCCAAGATTTTAATTTAGTGAACACGCTCACGGCCATTGAAAATGTAGAAGCTGTATTATGGCCAACTGTACTTCGACAGAAAGAAATTGAAAACAGAGCAATTACTGCGTTACGAGATGTTGACTTATTAGATCGTAAAGACCATTTCCCTGTTCAAATGTCTGGTGGAGAACAACAAAGATGCGGTATTGCTCGTGCAATAATCCATCGCCCAAGAGTTATCTTAGCAGATGAGGCTACAGGTAATCTAGATCCCGAATCAGAAAAACAGGTTATGGACTTATTGCAGAAAATAAATAAAGACATGGAGACTACGATTATTTTTGTAACGCATAGAGATCTCTCTCAATATGGGACTAAAACGATCCGTATGGACAAGGGAAGAATAACTAAAGTTCAATAATTTTAATTTTATTATTTTCTATTTTCTTGAATTCCTTTTGTAGAATATCTCAACTAATTTACCGTAAACTTAGCTATTCTGCTAATATTAAATCTATTTATATTCTAAAAACATAAATATAAATATAAAGAACTTTTGAGTTAAGATCAAATTAATTAAGTAACTAAACTGGACACACAATTTAGATGAATGAAAGGGGATAAAAATGGGCATGAAAAGAGTTATTGGCAGTGGTATTGTGGGAATGCTGTTCTTAATTCCAATGGCATGGATCTCGTTTCGATTTTTAAATTTGGGGGAAGGAGTAACTGGGGGATTAATTCAGAATATAGATGATGCCTTAGGATTTATAAGGATTTTGATACCCGGAGGGTTTGGAGTGGTAATTGAATTCATAGCAGGGGCTTTTATTGGATTAGCTTTATTATTCATATTTCCAATTCATTGGTGTTTAACATATCGTCCCGATGATGTAGGGTTACTTATAGCAGTTACCGTTCCATGGATTTTATGTTGTGTTATTACGAGTGCAATCTTTGCCCATTCACCTCGAGGAGGGATACACACTAGTTTAGCAATAGGGATAGGATATGCAATTATATTATTAATTATCTATATTATATCGAGCTTAATAGGACCGTTAATTGCTATATTAGATGGTTTAATGTTAGGATTAACAGATCTACCATACCTCCTTGCGGTTCTTACCGCAGTCCTGGAAGGTACGTTGGTTGGGGCTATTTTTGCGGGATTTATTGGGAGTTTGAAATATAACCCCGGAAAAAAAGCTGGAAAATCCAAGCGAAAAGAAGTCACCGAACTTTCAGAGGCAAATATCGCTATTGAAAGCGCTGTTTCTGGTCTAGAGATTACATGTAGTAATTGCGGTGAAAAAATAACGACTGATGATTTATTTTGCACGAATTGTGGTGCTAAGAGGCCGTAGATTCAAAGAAATTAAAAAAAATCATTAATTTGAACTTAAATATTCTAAAGAACTATGCCAAGAGAGATAAAAGGTTTAATAATTAGTAGATTAGTGGTTCTAATTTCAATAGTATTCCTACCTCTCGCAATTTTTCTAATCTATAATTTTGCGGAATTTAATTTGTGGTTTTCTAATGACCCCGCACTGAGATATTGGTTAATAAAATTGCTCTGTCCAATAGTATTTAGTATCTCGTGGTTATTTTTTTTAATACTCTTTGTAAATCGCTTAGCCACAACCTTGGATGAGTTTGATCATACTATAAGCGTTGTTCCTTCAAGATTAAAATTCTTCTATGGAATCAATGCAATTTACATTTTATTTATTTTTGCTTTTCCACTTATTACACCCGTAATATCAGTTTTAAGCTTCGCTTCTTTTGCGTGGAGATTAACAACATTTAAAAAAAAAAGATGGGAAGAAGATACCGGGATCTCCAAAATAACATGGATTACGATGGTTTTCGCGTCTTTACTCCCCTTGTTCTGTTCAGTAGTTGTATTACCCGAATATCTTGTATTTGCGGGTTATCTTCTATATGATATTTGGGTCCCCATCCTACCATATCTTTACATTATTTCATATTCCCTATTTACAGCATTAGCAATTGGTTCACTAATCATCCTCTTTATGAATTCAGGCGTAAGCGAGTATGAACAGCTTTTTGAGGAACCATCAAAAAAACAAAGTTATTGGAATATTAGAATTTTAGAAGTAGTACTTTTTGGATTTTTTCTATTTTTAGATCTTGCGGACTACGAAGTTATTGATTTATTTTATATTCTCGGGTTCATAATCATTATCTTTATATCAATTGTTAATTTTTTACGAGGAAACACTAAAGTAAAAAGTTTTAAAAGTCATATTATCGGGTATTTTATTGCTGCCGTATTTATTGGATCTAACGTTCTCTTTACTACATCAGAAATTTCAGAGCTACTAAGGGTCCTAAGCCTAATGATATCTGCAATTCTTTATATATTTGTATTTTTCTATACATTCCTACGATTAGAGTAATTGAGTTTATAGGGAGTAATCCACTTTTATTTTATATTCGAGATTTAATCATAAATTTTTATTCCGTCTCATATTTATACCCAAAATCTAAAAAGATTATTTAAATTCTCCCTTTACTATTTTTAAGAAGATGATGTTAAAGATTCTATTATATTAGAATATAAATTATTAAATATCGAAATTTTATTTATTATTTTAATAACAAAACCAAATTTAAACAAAAAATTGTGGTATTGATGAAGACTATCGATTCTAAATCGTTAATGGTATTTACTATCCTTTTTGTATCTATTTTTGCAATGCCACTTGTAGTTAATGCTCAAGAAAAAACTACTGACGACGTCATTAATCTTGACTTGGTTGATGCCGGTATTTTTAATGGTTTTCAGGATGGATTTGGGGCTCTTTTTGGACAACATTTGGGGTATGGGGGAGGAATATTAGGAAAAATTTTCAGTTTATTATTTCTTCAAAGCATGAACCTTTCATCCCATGAGATGTTAGACAATGTTTTTGTTTTAAGCGCTAACTATTCAGAGACTTCTGTGGGAGATACCTATAATTTTGCTGCCGAGAATGATGAATGGGAGGTTTATTGGGCCCCTCATGAGTATAATGATCTCATCCCGGTCATAACAGGCGCTGCAACGCCAGATGAATACGGACATGCGTATTGCGTTGTCCATAAAGAAGGTGAGTACACTTATGAGTTAGAAGTTGGGGTTGCTGTTACTTTAATAATATGGGATTTTGATCGTTCTTTCATTACTGCTATCAATAAATTAATAAATTTTTTTAAGATGATAATCCATGAAACACAAGTACTTGGAGGAGCAATTTCTGAGGAACTCATAAAAGAGGGTGTCGCTTTACTTACTTGGTTCTTGATTCATATTAATGATATATTCACAGGGGATGAACTATTTATTATGAATCCGATAACCTGGAAAAAGCTAAACATTATCCCGGGAGCGGGATTCAATATTACCAAAGAGTGGTACGTAACTGGCGATACTTCTGGCGATATGAATATTAATCCAGGATTAGATCCTAAATTAGAAGATATTGCTGCAGGTGCTGGTGATTTAGTTTTGACTGCGTGGGATGTGATGGCCCAAAACCGAAATGATGATTACATGCAATGGTTATTAGAAGATTCCCTTGATGAAGCTTTCGAAAATGTCTGGACTCAATTTTCTTTTGACTTAATTCAACTTTGGGTTAAGAATTTTGAAATTCATATAGATGTTGCCGAAATTCTTGAAGCTTTGTTCGGTGGGGGTGGAGGAAGTCCTGAAGTAGCCATCGTTAATGCGTTTAATGGCTGCAACATTGAATTCTACCTATTCACACACCATTTGGCTGGCGCCTTTTTATATAACGACACTGACAGTAATCGGATTATTTCTGCGAATTATGTCCCAATTAATGTGGACGGGTCAGAAGTGGCGGTACCCTATAGCAGTGAACTCTCTCATAGACTCATCTTGGGATCAGTTGGTCAATATAGTTTTGAAAAACCGACGATAAATCCAAGCAACAAAAGCATATCATGGGGATTAAATGTTGAAGATGTCAATATTACAGCAGTTCCCCTCGGTGTTAATTTGCAAGCCTATAATGATGCTCCTGAAGAAAATTTAGATTATGTCTACTTCGGCTTTACATTTGAACCAAAAGCTGATCGTCAGTTAGGAGCGGCTCATGGATTTTTAAAGTTAGACCAATTTTTTGCACCTTGGAATGATCCAGATACTCCTTATGCAAACAGTCCTATTCCGGGATTAGACTTAGCGATAATTTATGTTTCTACAGTGCTCCATTTCGAACTGGATATTCGAACTCAAGGGCAACTCCCAGAGGAACCGACAGAAATTTTACAATCAGAGCATTATAAAAGTACTGAGCATAAATTAATGGTGGGGAATTATCTTGGGGGCAATGCTCAAGATGAACTTGAATTTATTGATATAGCAGGACCGGACTATGAATATGGTAGTGAATCGTCTAGGTTAACGGATCCCGCAAGTACAAGTATAATTCCTGTTTTGGTATGGTTGATGGAACATGAAAGACATGATACAATTATAGCTGCAGGTGGTCAAGAAGTTCAAACTTTCTCAAGCGACATAAGAGTGCAGACTGAACTTAACGTAATGGTATGGGCAGTATGTTATCCTGAATTCAGTGAAGGAACAGGAATTTGGCATGATCCAACATTCTCTGTGTATATGATATTCGAATCTGAAGGATTTTGGGCACTTATTGTTCTAATTGCAGGAGTGGGTCTAGTAGGCGTTGCTACTATATTAATCAAGCGAAGAAAGGATAGTAGGTTTTAAAATTTTAAATACAGATTTTTTAAATCTTTTTTTTTATTTTTTTACTTTTTTGTTATTTTAACAAATTTTATATTATGATATAACTAAATCATATAGAGATACAAATAATATCATTATTAACGGTAAGTAAACTATGCAATCAAATAAGTCAAATCCCTTCTATGTGAATGAGAATAAACGTTGGTTTAAAAAATGGTGGCCTAAAGGTGTTCCTTTCAATACAATATTTGAGGAAAAATCTTTAAATGAACTTTTGGACGAGCAAGTAGAAAAATATACTAATCAAAATTTTATCTGGTTCCTTGATACTTGGGTTACCTATAAGCAATTTCAGAGATATGTCAAATCATTAGCTACAGCTTTAACTAATATTGGAATTAAAAAGGGGGATATTGTGGCACTACATCTCCCTAATTGCACCCAATATATTGTTGCATATTATGCAATTACTAGGATTGGAGCAATTGCAAGTGGAATAAACCCCACATATCAACCTATGGAAGTACTTCATCAGCTAGATATTACCAAGCCTAAAATGCTAATCGTATTGGATGCATTATATCAACGGTTTATAAAACCGATTCTCAATGATATCAACATAGAAACACTTGTTTACACAAATTTAACAGATTTAGTAAATATTAAAGGAATAAAGAAAGCCGTTGGGAAATTTGTTAAAAAAATTCCTTCGGGCAAAGTAGATTATCCGGGTGCTCTCAAATTCAGTGATCTAATAAAAACAGAACCACAGGATATTAAAATAAAGATTGATGTGAAATCTCATCCTGCAACCTTTATTATGACCGGAGGAACAACGGGGTTACCAAAGGCAGCAGTTTTAACTCATTTTAGCGTTGTTTCGAATGCAATACAGTGCAAGCTGTGGTTAGGAGGAGAAAAACCGGGAATTGGCAACATCGGGATACTTCCACTCTTTCATAGCTTTGCTCATACAGTGATAATGAATACTACATTAGCTATTGGTGGGTGGATGATGCTTTTTCCAACTCCCCCTTCTCAGGTTGAATTATGTGAATTAATTGAGAAATTACCTTGTGAAGAAGGTTTGATTTATGCTGGAACTGAAATGTTATTCAAACGATTATCGGAGCTCAAGAATCTTAGGAGGAGATTCCCGAAGGTAATGGGTAAATTAATATTATGTATTTCTAGTGCTGGGCCATTGCATAAACAAGTTCGGGATGCCTTTGTTAAAAACACTGGAGGAAGAATTGTGGAAGGTTATGGTTTGTCAGAGGCAAGTCCCGCCGTTAGTGCGGGAAATTTATTTGGGGAGAGTCCTATTGGAAGTATCGGGATGCCATTCACAGGTACAGAATGGGGAATTTGGCCTGTTGATGACTTTTCAGAGGGACCAATTTGCTTAGGGGACCCGAGTGATACCAAATTTGGTATAGAGAATTCTGGAGAGATTTGTGTCACAGGTCCTCAGATTATGAAGGGATACTTGGACGTACAAGAAGAGACCGAGATTGCACTAAAACATTTTAAAGATAAAACTTGGCTTTTGACAGGTGATATTGGATTCATGAATGAGGATGGCACTATTGAAATACGAGATAGGAAGAAACAATTAATTAAATGTAGGGGGTATTCAGTTTTCCCCAAGGAAGTTGAAGAACTTCTGATGAAACATCCAGATATTTCAGAGGCAGCTGTGGCGGGTTTACCACATGAAGAATATGGAGAGATTGTGAAAGCGTGGGTTGCAATTAGGGAAGACTGTGATTTGTCACCTCAATCTATTAAGGATTGGGCCGAGAACAATATGGCTCCCTATAAATGCCCTTACTCAATATCGATTGTAGGTGATTTACCAAAGAATGTTATTGGAAAAGTACAAAGGCGAGCGTTACAAGAAGCAGATCCATTGTATAAAAAGTAACCATTCATAAACAAGATTAAAATTATGGTTATGTATCATTTACGCAAGTTATTAACCTTTATAATAAGAATAAGAATATTTTAGATTCATCATATTCAAAAATATATAAGATTTATAGGGAAACATAAATAAATTTACATATTCTAGTATAGTCGAACATAAATTATTATTAAGACGGATTATTTTTGTTAATATTAGTAAATAAATAGAATTGAAATCACTAATGGGTTAATATAATTTGTCAGAAAATTCGAAAATAAAAGATTATGTCATTGAAAGTGAAAAACTTGAAAGTATTCAGATAGAAGATTCTGAACTTTTAATTATAGACAAATTAATTAGTGAATTTGCTCCGGAAATTGCTTTTTTATACCAAATTAGAGAAGACGAGTCAGAAGAACAACAGATAAAAACGGGAAGACTTCACGAGAACAGGATTTTAGGGATCATTCTCAAATTCTATCTAGAGGGTAAGAAGAAAATAACAACCGGGGAGGTCGAGAATGAATATAGAAAATATTTTAAAGAGATTGCCCGATCAACCATTTCAACCTATTTAAATATGCTGAAAAAGGAATCAACCTTATATAAAGAAAGAGACGGTCGAATAGTCTATTATATTTTCTACGAGGATCCTCCTATTGGGATTGAGCCCTTTTGGTTCACCAGGATTTTCTGTATCGTTCCAGCGTATTTTGAAAGAGCTCTCTACTTTTCCAATCTATACTTCTTAGCTGAAAAATTTGTTGATGATTATATTAAGGAAAAGACAACAGGAGAAAGAGAGATATTAATTCGAAATTTTAAATTTCTCATCGGTATAATTGTACTAAATATTTTTAGAAATAGAAGCTCTAAATGTGTGCTTTGCCAATTTAGTAAAAAAGATCTATACGGTAAACTTGAAGAAGTGATTGGTATTGCAATTAAAGATAGATCTGATGTCCTCCCCGAAGAAATGTTGGACTTATTAGTAGGCAAATATTCTGAAATCCCTATGTTTGATGGAATCTATGTTAATGGAGAAGACTGTGATGAAAACATCGTTGAGAATATTTTGGGTTTTGCTTACGATTTTAAGAAAGATCTCGATTTTCAAATAATGGTTTCTACGCGAAGAAAAACATTAAGAATGCAACAAAAAGAGGCTTTAGAAAACGAATAACTAGATTCGTAAAAAAAGTTTCCTACCTTCTTTTAATCTGACGTTTCAGCTGATTAATCTTGATTTTTGCATCATTATTCGAGTTAAAGCATCAAAGGTCTCCTCAACATTCTCTCCTGATTTTGAGCTACATTCAATAAATCCTTCTACTCCTCGTGATTTAGCTATATTTATGCCTTCCGAGGGTTCTACCTCGCGGTCTTCTACTAAGTCAGCTTTACCGCCAACAACTATTATTGGGAAATTATCCTGCTCGGATTTAATTTCTTTTCTTATGACCAACAACCAATCATCAATATGGGCTAAGGATGAATAATTTGTAACATCGTACATAAAGAGTGCTCCGTTAGCACCTCGTACATAGGTAGGTAATAGAAATCTAAATCTTTCTTCTCCTCCGAAATCCCAGATTTGAAGTTTAACCTTTTTTTCATTAATCTCCAAACTTTTCACTTCAAAATCCACGCCGATTGTCATCTTAGTATCAGATTTGAATAAACTAGTAAGAAATCTCTGGGTCAGCGTTGTTTTACCGCATCCTGCATCACCGAAAATTACTACTTTATAAGTTGCATCGTAAATCCCTTATCACCTCAGCCCATTTCTCTTTTCGGTAAGTAATTTTTATTTTATTACTGTAAATAAAATTAAATTCTTATTTTTTTTATGTTTTATGATGATTGATCTATCTTATAAATCTTGAATAAATTAACCTTAATAATATTTTATCTTACTAATAACCTATTAAATTTGGTTTCTATAATAAAGATAATGGATAATTAAATAAAAAAATGTGGATTAGTTCTTTTCGTCTAATTCTCTGAATTTTTCCTTAATAAACAAGGTTTTTTCCAAATAAGATCGTCTCAATTTGAATGTTTCGAGTGTTGAATGCAATGGCAAAAACAGTAAATTGGTCAAAATATTTTTCGACTTTTGAAGAAAAAACAGAAAATTTTGTTAAAAGTTTTGGTACACGTAAAGTTTATGCTATAGGATTAATGCCTGTCAGAGGATCGAGTGGATTCAGGAAATTAGACTATGAATTTGCGGAAAAAAAAATAAATGTCAATGAAATTATCACCAGACTGAAAAAAGCACATTTTAACACGTTAGGCATTGTAATTAAAGATACTGATGGAGCCTGTACTTGGAATACAAGAATAGGATGGAATCCTATGAATCGGGACATATTAGGAGAATTCTGTGATGCGGGGAAAGATAATAACATAAAAATTATTGTTTCGTTTACCAGCATGAACGATGCATATCAAGGGTTCGTTCATCCCGAAAGAGTGAGTGTTCATGGAAAAAACGGTAAGAAGCTTGGAAGAAAATATTTTAAGGGAGAGATTTCAACGCATCTTGAGGGTGAAATGAGAGTTGACCTCCCTAAAGGAGTTTTATTAGAGGATTATCAACAGAAGATCCCCTTTTTAACTGATCAAATTGATGAAGAAAAAGGAAAGGCCCGAAGTGCTCGGGGCAAGGGATTAATACCATTGACGAGTTTCATGTGTCCTAATAGTGCACATATTGACTATCTTTTAGATCTTACGAAGGAAGTTATAAGGAATTATTCTATACAAGGTTTTTTTGCTGATTACATCAGATATGACAATGCTTTTTCTGACTTAT
>JAEOTL010000263.1 GCA_016839845.1 Promethearchaeota archaeon | reverse complement strand
TATATAATCGACTTAAATTGAGAATTAAGGGGACTATGAAAATCGCGGATAAGGCGACTGTCACATCTAAAATGTAGGGTGCTGGAGTATATTTAAATGATCCCAAATCGCTAATATAATTTATCCACAGGCTATAAGGAATCGAACCAAAATTTATCGCGACAATTAAACCAAGCAATAATCCAGGTAAAAACGTTGCTAAACTGATATAGATTGAAATTTTAACGATTTTTGGAGCTGTTGCCTTATCATAAAATTTTTTACTATTTTGTTTGACTCGAATGAAAGTAGGATTCATGTAATTATCTATAAAATTATTTAATCGCTGCAAATTTAGTTGTTTTTCGCTCATTTTTTCCACTATTCTATAAGTATTAGGGCTGCAATAATATTAAATTTTATTCATCAAAAAAATAACCTTACCCTACTTCCACTAGATATTCATTAAATTTGATCTATTTATTTTTTTTGATCATTTTAATTAAAGAATTTCTATTCACTGATTAATTTTTTATTCAACTTAAAAAAATACAAAGCTTTATATACTGTGTGTGATATAGTATTCGTAGAATACTATATTATTAAAAATTAACAATTTAAAATAATTGGAGTTGAAATAAATGATAAAACGTGTAAAGGAATTAGATGCAAGTGCTTTAATCGCCTCACCAAAATTTAGGGAGTACGTTGAGAAACAGGAAACTGAGATAAATAGAGGACTTAGCTCTCTTTGTATTTTATCTATTATCGCAGAAGCAAGAAATATGCAAGATGCTATTGAAAAAGAATTACATGGATACCATATCCTGAAAAAACTGACAGAAAAAACAAATAAGATGTTAGTGATTGAAGAAGGAACTCTTTATCCTGTTCTAAGAAATTTAGAGCGTGATGGAATAATAGAATCAGAAAGAGAAACATCTGGGAGAAAAAGGAAATTCTATAGTATGACTGACTTTGGAAAACAGGTGTTTAATCACCTAGCGGGATTTTACTCTAAACTAACCGAAGCTATAGCACCATTATTCGATGTTGAGGTTGACTTAAAACAAAATAAGTATTTATATTGTCCTATGTGTGCCAATAAAATCGAGCTTAATGATGAACTCCGTTTTTGTGATGTTTGTGGAAATAATATAGAAAAGGAATTAAAAGAAAGAGGTTTGAAAAATGAGTGAAAATGACATGCAAATGTTAGTAAATGAGTTTTTAACAAAGGTGAAAGAAAAACTACCTGAATGGTTGAAAGATAAGAAAGAACATAAGGAAATTTTATCTGAACTTGAAGAACACATCTGGAATAAGGCAGACGAATTATCAGATACAGGGCATTCTACACTTGAATCTGTTCGAAGTGCCATTGATCATATGGGATCTCCAGAAAGCATTGCCAAGGAATACAAACGCAGGGGTACTCCAAAATACTATATTACAGAGGAATTGTGGCCTTACTATAAAAAAGCTATTGCTGTTGTATTCGGTGTTATCGTTGGAATTATAGTTATTTCGCAAATAATAAATCTTATATTCGGAAATACAGGGTCTTTCCTAGATGCAATTTCAGGAATCCAATGGGGTTTTCTTGCAGCTTTTGCTGTGATCAGTATAGTTTTTGTTGCATTAAGTATGGAAGGATATCTACCCGAAGACTTCCAAACTAAAAAAACGATGGAGCACGCTATAAAAGATGTCCAAGTCTCAGTAAAGGAAAGAAAACCAGCAAAAAAGATTATTAAACCTGCGGAAGATATCATCGGTGGTGTGATCGGAATTGTATTTGGAATGATATTAATTATTCAACCAATTCAAGCGTTAAATGCTGTTATACATCCAGAATTCTTGGTTCTCTTACAATTAGCTGGATTATTTATGATAGGCGAATCAAGCTTAGATTTGACTAGAGGACTGATAGGAAACAGGCAATTAAGAGCTCATCAAGTTTTACATGGTGTGACAATTGTTATAAAACTAGCTTCGATATCAGTTATAGTACTAATGATGAATCGCCCAGAAATCTTTCCAATCTTGATTGTTGAGGAATGGGGGCAGCCATTAGTTAATATAGGGGTTTCACCACAATTCTATGGTCTTTTTAGAGGAATTGCAGGATTACTTATAGCCATAGTTGCTCTTACTACGATTGAAAACATGTATAAAATCTATAAACTTGAAACTTATACTAAATCAAAATAAATTTATTTTTTTTTTTTTTACTGCTATTTGAATAGTTCCAATTAGCTTCTTAACAATCTTTTTAAGTTTACTCACTTTAACCCATATTATATTAATCATAAGCATGAAGGAATTCATTAATGGGAATTAAAACAAGAGAAAATTATATAGAAGCACTACGGAAGATGTCCCCAAATATCCATAAATTCGGGGAATTAATTAAGGATGTGACAAGCAACCCTGCAACAAGAAGAGTAGTGGAAAGTCATGCCATGAATTATGATGCCTCCCATGATCCAAAACTGAAAGAATTATATACAACCACTTCAATTTTTACAGGGAAAAAGATTCATCGATGGAACTCAATGATGCAGAATCAGAATGATCTCATTGCGAATATGAATATGAAACGTGAAAATTTCCGTAGAACAGGCTCATGTACGGGTGGGGTTTGCGTGGGGTGGAACGCACAAAATGTAATGTGGGCAATAACTCAAGAAATGGACAAGGAAAATGGCACAAATTATCAGGAACGACTGAAAAATTGGATTCTTCATTCGCAGGAGAATGGTTTAATTGTAGCGGGTGCACTAACTGATGCAAAAGGAGATCGAAGCTTAAAACCATCACAGCAGCAAAATTTAGATGCAAACCTTAGGATGGTTGAAACTCAAAAGGATGGAATAGTCATACGTGGTGCTAAATTGATGATAGCAGGTACTGCAGCCTCTCAAGAAATATTTCTACTTCCTGGAGGAATGTATAGAGAACCTGACAAAGATTATGCACTCGTCTGTGTTATTCCAAGAGATATTGAGGGACTATCCATAATTGAAGCGACACGACCAAGTGATTCTCGAGATTTAACTGATAACGATAGTTTTGAAGTCCCCGATACTGGAATCACCCAAGGATTACTTTTTTTCGAGGACGTATTCATACCAAATGAAAGGGTATTCATGCAAGGGGAATTCCAATATACACCTAAACTCATCCAGAATTTTACAGCTAATTATCGGGCTTGTATAGGAGGATGTGTTGCGGGGCAAGGAGATGTAATGATTGGTAGTTCAATTTTAATGGCGAGAGCAAACGGATTATCGTCCAGAACTTTCACTAATAAATTAATCGAGATGTCGATGAATAATCAAGTTACGTATGGACTTGGTGTAGGTGCATGTGCAATTGGGACCAAACACGCTTCTGGTTCATTTTTTGCGGATGCCTTGACTGCACATACCAATAAAGTTATGGTTGCTACGTTGCCGTATGAAACAAAGCGTTTAACACAAGAAATAGGTGGCGGTATTGTAGAAACTGGGTGTATGCCCTCCTACAAAGATTTCAATAGCCCAGAATTTGGGGAGATGATAAAAAAGTATTACAAGGCGGGAGAGTGCTCAGCTGAAACACGTTATAAAGCAGCTCGGTTATCAGAATGGTTAACTATTGGAGGCGGTGTACCTGGATGTATGCATGGCGGAGGTTCTCCAGATGGAGCTCGATTAGTCGTGAGAGCAACTACACCATTTGAAGAATATGTGGACTATGCTAAGAAATTAATGAAAATTGAAGAAGAGGTACCAGAACCTAATAAATCAAGATAGAAAGAATGAAAAAAAAAGAGTAGCCTAATATAAAGTATGAGTGCTACTCATATTAACTAATCTCGGTAAAATTATACTGGACGGATAATCAGGACCGACAAGTAGTGTGTTATTTGCGATATTATAATTTAAATAACTGCTAGCTAATGGAGCTCCGGTATTTGGATTTGCGGCAAAACGAGGATAATTTGAGCTTGATATAGCGACTCTTATCTTATGTCCTGGTGCAAACACATAGGCAGAGGACCAGCAATCTACTAATAATGTATAGACATCATTTTGATTTCCTGATATGAATACATCTGATGTATAATTAAATCTTGACCTAGCTGTTAAAGAACCATCAGTTATTAACATGGATCGACCATCTGGATAAACATCGGTTAGTTTAATGGTGAAATCAGTATCTGTACAATTTGAAGTTACGAATAAGTTCCCCAAAATCCGTCCTACAACCTCTACAGCTTCCGATAATATAGGAGTTTCAAAGATTAGAACGTCTGACCTGCTTTCAATCGATCTTTGATCCATAGGTCCCGCAGGATCGAAGGGTTGGTTCTGTCCCCCTAGATTTGGAACGGGATTTCTAGGATCATATAAATAGGAGAAATTGTAATTAACTGATGGAAGCGTACTATTTAAAATTCCCCCTGTAGAAGTGAAGTACCATTTATCATCTATATAATCGAGGGGCCAATCATAAGCATACCGCCAATAGTTCCAACCATCCGAGTGAGTATCAACATCTCCCATTAAATAATATGCTACTCTGGCGTCATCCCAATTTGTCGGTTTACCCAAGAGAGCATAATCAAAAACTGTTCTTTCCCAACTAAAGGCAAGATCAAATCCTATAGAATTCTTAGGATAAGTCAGTTCCCCTTGTTTTGTCGAATCAAACAAATTAACATGTGTCCAAGGTCCCATAATCAATTTTTGCTTTCCATGAGCAGATAAAGCACCATTATCATCATAATTGATATAACCATCTATTGTGCCTTGAAGGAAGTGATCGTACCAACCACCAACGTGGATTGCTGCAACAGAGACATTTGAATAATGTGGTCCGATTGGTATTGACAAAGAAGTTGAGTTATACGCCGTATCGTTCTTTGGGAAATAGTCAAATAATGTATTGATCTGAAATTCATAATTATCGGGTGCAGTACTTTCGATCCATGTTTCCACTGAAGATTTATGATAAGATCCTTGATAAATTGCATGATCGAACATTTCAGGCGTGCCAAACCATAATTGTTGTGCTACAAGTCCTTCAGGAGCCATCCCCGCATAGTAATATTGGTTCAGACAAAGAGCTGAAGGGCCGGCACTAGCGATTTTTCCGTTGCACCAAGATTGGTCTAAGATCCAGCGGAGTGTATCCACCCCATCAAGATATGATTTTGTAAATAACAAGAATTTGTTGCCACCCTCTGAATCGTGAGTACCTCTTAAATCTTGAATTACTAGGTGATAATCTTGTGTCGAATAGAACATGGTATACATATCCATCCCATTTTTACCATATGGCGTTCTAATCAAGATTACTGGTTTTGGTGCGCCAAATGAGCCAGGAGCAAGATACACATCAGTTGCTAATCTTACACCATCTCTCATTTCAACCATATGAGTGCTTTTTTCGGGTATTGCAAATGCTGCTGATAATGAAATAATTGTTATAGGAGTTGCAATAAGTAAGATTAATCCCGCGTATTGGATTGCTTGTGGAACTTTATGAATTCTTCTTTTCCTATATTTCTCTATTAATTGCGATAAAGAAAGATTAGAAATCCGTAAACCATAATGTAGGTATGCAATCAAACTTACGGCAATTCCGGCAATCGCAAAAGAGTTCGGTTCTTCAAAGAGAAACCAAATGATTCCTGCTATAGGGATCAAAATACTACACGCTTTTAGCACGAGATCAGCGTATTTTATTCTATGCTGTATAGCAATCTGTTTAAGATAGGCTGTAGTTATCAGAAGTGAATAAAATGCAATAAATATAGCAATGGGAAAATAAATTATCCCAAATAGTATAATCGAGATCTGTTTTACAGTAAAGATAACAATTTCCTTTTTAGTAAAAAGCTTTTCCTCCGATTTTGTATTTTCATTGTCTTTATAGTACTTGAAATAATAAGAAATGATGTATAGTCCTCGGCATATTAACAGAAGTACTAAATTTGTAGTAAATATTTGTCCTAGATCCAAGTATCCTAAAGTATATAGCTGAAAAAATATCATTATAATCCAATTAATCATAAACTATATTGAATCGAGGTTATTAATAAAATTAATTGATAGATCTCGTTTCTAGAATTGGTGCAGAACTATGGGGAAAAAAAGTGGTACTATAGAGGACGATCTCCATCGAAGGTCCTACGGAGTTCATTTGACTTCAAGCGATATTTTTATAAACTATATATATCCTGAGATAAAATCTAAACTGTGGAATTTTAGATGGGTAGATTTATACGCTGGGGAAGGCAACCTCATATTACCACTTTTAGATTTGATCCCAACCGCTCAAAGGACCACCTTTTTCGAGAAGCATATCTACTTATCAGATATTCAAGAAGAAATGGTAAAGAAGTGTATTAAGAAGGCTGAAATTCTAGGTATCCCCTCAGCTTTGGCTTTAAAAAACATAACAGTTCGTGATAATTTAGAAAGCTTCCCGTTATTCTTAAAGGAAAGACAATTACCGATTTTCCATATAACTAATCCCCCTTACCTCTATTTAGGGTATATTAAGAAACATAAAGAAACTCAGAAGTACTTAACTCTTTTTAAAGGGGATAATGAGGGTTATCAAGATTTATATCAAATTGCATTGATCAATGATCTAAGAAATAAAATTTCCAATTTAATATATATTATTCCCTCCAATTTTTTATTTGGGGCATCAGGCTCAAATAAATTTCGCTTAGATTTCTTAAAACAATATAAGATTCAAAAGATGATTGTATTTGAAACACAAATTTTTGAATTTACAGGGACAAACATTTGTATTGGGTTTTTTAAAAAGAAAAAGAATCCCAAATCTGAGATTTTAGAATTTAAAGGCCTGAAAGTGAAAAAGAAAAACAGCAGCATCAAAAAAGAGTATAGACTTAAGCCCAAATATAATTACCGAGCAGGTTCTGAGTTTGACGAATATCTTGATACATCTAGAGTGAGTTTTCCCCTGGATGTAAGATATTATCTGTTACGAAAGGAGGTGATGAATAATAAAGGAACTAACAGAATAAGAGTTATTGATGCCAATGATTATCGTGGAAATCAATATAGGAAATTGGTTCTTGATGTAAATGATACCATGAAGAAGAAAATAGAGGCTAATATTCTGTATGTCAGAACTGTGGATACAGGATCTCATGATGGAAGGGTTGGATTGGGAATAATCTCAGAAGACTTTGAAGTTGATGGGATCTACGTTTCAGGAAATACATATAGAACCCATCCAATTCAAATTTTTTTGGATCCAGAGTTATCCCGCAATGCCCAGATATTATTGAAAAATACTTTCAATCTTATATTAGAATCATTTCGGGAAAAGCTTGATAGTGAATTTCTTACAACATATAAATATTCCAATGCAGAATATACGAGAAAATATCTAGGACTAACCCAAACAAGAAGATTAATACAGACATTTCCATATAGGAAATTGAATAAAGAATTTAGAAATAAATTAATTGAATTAGTAAAAAAAAAAGATTTTAGCGGGATTTTAGATAATTTTCAGGCTTGCAAAGACAAAAGCTGCTAATCCTAAAAACGCACCTAATTTTAAAAGTAAACTGATCTTTTTAAAACGCTTTAGTGTCAAATTTTTCTTTATAATTAACTTTAGCATCAATATCACAGCAAATACTACGACAGCTAATCCGAAGGCCATTGATATCAAAAATAATAAAGGATTTAAGATAGGTGTAGATACAGGAAGAATGAAGAAAATTATGGCTAAAATTCCAAATATCAGTGCAAAATAAGTTGCTTTTTTAGTACCAACTCGAATTGCGATTGTTTTAACTCCTTCTTTTTTATCTCCTTCGACATCTTCGCATCCTTTGATGACCTCACGAGAAAGAAGTAAGAAAAATGAGGTTAAAAAGAAAAAATAGACATAGGAGGGTACAATTGAACTGTTTAACACTGCCCCATAAATCAATCCAATAGAAAACGATACACTAACAATAACGTTTCCAATGAATCCTGTTTTTTTCCCCCAAGCTGCATATAACCATCCAATAAAAGCAAAAAACACTGCTAATGCAATGTTTAGAAATCCAATTCGAAGTACAAGGCTATGAATTATTGCCAGCATAATTCCAATAACAGCTGTTACAATCCATAACATTTTAGCTTGATTTAATGTTATAGAACCGCGTGGGATCGGTCTTTCTGGGCGATTTATTTTATCTATTTCAATATCATAATAATCGTTAATAACCATTCCTGAACCAGTTATGAAGAAATAAGTAGCTACACCAAGAATTATATTAAAAATTAAAGTAGCTGTATCTGATCCAATCCTTGTATTCAGTACTCCAATAATGACTGTTAACCCTCCCATTAGTGCATTAATTGGTCTTAAAATTTCAATAATATCCTTGATTTTCATTATTCTATTTTTTCCTTGGTTTCACTCTTCATTTTAAGGAGAAATTCTTCTTATGTGACTTAGCACAGTCTTTTATTTCATCAATAATTACCTTTAACGATGTTCCATTATCCTTTAAGAGGTTATTTTCAAGAAATGTCCCCATCACTACAATATCAGCTCCAGCTTCAACAAATACCTTCGCATCCTCTCGATTGATAACTCCTCCCCCAACTATTATAGGAATATCTAATATTTTAGAACACATCTCAATATGTTCAATTGGTATTCTTTGACTGCCGGATCCTGCCTCTAGATACACTATTTTAAAACCGAACATTTCTGCCGCTAAACTGTAAGCAGCTGTCAGTTTCGGTTTTTCTCTAGGAAAGCATCTAGCATTTCCTATCCACCCTGCACTTGCTCCAGGCTCTATAATTAAATAAGCCATCGATATAGCCTCAAGATTAGCAGATTTAATTGTATACGAGGCAAGAGCTTGTTGTCCTATAATAAAATAAGGATCTGATGAATTTAATAAAGACATGAAAAATATAGCATCTGCATATTGGGAAATGTTACTAATCCCTCCCGGGAAAATAATTATGGGAATATTAACTTTTTCCTTTATTGCCAGAATCGTTTTATCTACGAAGCTTTGATTAAAGACGGTACTGCCTCCAATTAAGATAGCATCTGTGCCTGCATCTTCTGCATATTTAGCCATTTTTGCAGCTTTATTAACCCCTTGTCTCATAGGGTCGGGATCGATCAAAGAGAAATGCAGCGTACCTTTTTTATTAATTCTATTAATAATATATTCATAAGTGCTTTTCTCAATGTATTCATCAATCACAATATCAACCATCCTTTCCACTTCTAATAATTACTTATTTTTTTTATTAATAATCATTTTATAAATATTCTGATAAATGGCCATAACCTTTTCTTTCCAATCAGAAAATAGGCTAAAATTTTCTGGAAAACTTTTATAGAGTTTGGAAATTTCGTTCATCTTTATCCGGAGATAATTCAAATCTAACAGCAAATTAGGACGTGAAATTCCTTTTATTGCCTTTACCGCCATATCAATTACCGAAAGAGTTATTCCGCCTTTTGAAGAAATCTCTAATATTTCTTCACCGCTAAGTATATCACGCTCTAATCCAAAATTTAAATCGTCATTTGAAAGTCTCTGTAGGACTATTCGAAGCAAATCTAGAGCTGCAAATTCAGCACCGAAATTAGTCATTACTTTATAATTATAATCCCATAACTCATTGATCGAAAATTTGTTTTGTTCTATAGCGGTCACCGCACAATTTGCGGCGTAATAGCCAGCTCGCATTGATGGATCAATTCCCCCACCATGAAGAGGATTCACTTGACAGGCAGAATCCCCCACTAACATAATACCTTTATCAGCACAAGACCATAGAGGTCTTCTTACAGGTACTACACCTCCCCCAGATGAGATTATTTCAAATTTTGCAGTTTTAATATATTCCTGAAACACATGCTTTTTATAGAATTCCTTAACCTTTCCCTTATAATTCATAAAAGCTCCTAACCCAATATTAATAGAGGATTCATCTTTTGGAAAATACCAAATATATCCTCCAGGGGCTTTTTCTTGATCAAGAATAATTGTAATATATTCTGGATCTTGCACATTTTGGTCTTTTTTTGGGAACTTTACTATTTCTCGATAGCATAAAATACTATCTTCTTTTAAGATATTGGTCTCAATTAAGGAACTCTTCAACTTTTTTCGAAGAGGTGAATAAAATCCGCTGGCATCAATAACTAATTTTGCGTTTAAGGTAGTTTTTTCTCCATTCTTCAGTTTTACTTTTACTCCTTTAACTGTCTCCCTCCTGTAAAACACATCTAATGCCATTGTGTTGTCTAAAAATTGTGTTATCCCCGCATCAAGAGCTTCATTCAATAATCTTTGGCCAAATTCCAATCTATTGACGATATATCCTGCTTGCTTGGGATCAATCAGGGTGAGACATTTCTTAAGATTGGGGGAATATAATTTTGCTCCTTTAATATGACAAGAAAGCTCCTCATTTTTAGGATGATTGATCTTGAGAAGATCAAAAATCTCATTGCCTACCGCATCTCCACAGATTTTACTCCCAATTTGTTCTTTTGGTTTTGTATCAACCAAACAGACATTTAAACCGTATTCCGCTAGAAATCTTGAGGCTATTGCCCCTCCCGTACCCGCACCAACAACTATAACATCAAAAGATTTTTGTATGCTTTCCATGAGTTATTTTTCCGAGGTTTTTCCAATTAAAAACTATATGTAAAACAAATTACATTAAAGTTAAAAGATACATAATTACAGTACTCCCAAGGGGAACTGTTAAATCATCAAATGTACTTGGTGATACCAATTCGATAATAGCTGCAATAAAGCTTGTAATTAAAGAGTAAATTAGAATAGCATTAAGTGATAAAGGTGTCTGAATTGCTGGAATAAGGGAACCGAATAGAAAAAATGAAAGAAAACTTAACATAAATGCTGTCCCGAAGAAAGTAAGGGAGCCTTCGAGTGTACGTTTTGATTTTGTCCATTTAAAACTCAAGCTTACTTTTCCCCATCTTTTACCTATCACGGAGGCTAAAGTATCAGCAATTATCATGATTAAACTACCTGCGATTGCAAAATAAAATTGATCTGGGGCAAAAATACCGAAAACTAGAACCAATAATGTGAGAGAAGTGGCATAGAAAAAGGGACCTTGAAGAAAAGCTCGCTTCAAGCCTTCTTCTTGTTCTTCTGATATAGTATCATATAACTCTTTGAGCTGTTTTACTTTTGATTCTTTCGAACTAAAATAGACTAATACCATGAATATGCCAGCTATTATTGTAGGCCAGAATGGCCAAATATAGAATGGGGAAGTAATAACTACCAACCCAGCAAGTAAATGAACAGTTTTTCGTGCAGTAAATTTCGATATTTTATCTTTCTTATATAACAGCATAGGGATCACGATTGTTATTATGATATAAAGAAAAGCAATCCCCACTATGCCAAGATCATAAAGAAAGAATTCTAATGTATAAGCCATTTATCTCAGCTCTATTAATTTATAAGCCAAAAAAGTATTCTTTCTTTAAAGACTTTTTTCTCAAACCTATTTCTATTTGTTACAATAAAGAGTATGAACAGTATGAAAAGAAACGATTTATTTATTATCTCTATTAGTTAATAAGAGAGACAGATTATTATAATATCAGCCATTTACTAATGGATATACCGATATTATATAATTATCCATTATTCTGTTTTGGATAGGGTATTTTTAAAGGTAATTCAGTATATTTTTCCATAATCTTGAAGAGCTTTTTTAGTTTTTTCCAGAAAGATTTCTCCATAAAAAACGGATCTGGTAAAGAAAAAACGCGACTGGCAATAACTCCCATGATCGCGTTCCCTAAAGGATTTACATGCAATCCGTCTAGCATTATTTTTTTATAGGTCTTTTCATCTTTTTCGTAAAATGGTGAAAAATATTTATACTGATCAATTAAAGGAATTTCCATCTCTTTTGAGAGTTTTCTGTTTATCTCAACGAATTGAGGAAACTTTTGAAAAACTTCATCCATATCCTTATAAAGAAGGCAGTAATATGTTTGCAATACAGGTGTAGCATTAATCTTTTTAATTTTTTCAATTGCTTGTGTTAAAAAATCTTGGTATTCTTGAATTGTGAGGCCTTTCCATGTGTCGTTACCTCCTATTGTTATAATAACGAGATTGGGATTAAATGAAAGCACATCTCTCTCAATTCT
>JAEOTL010000262.1 GCA_016839845.1 Promethearchaeota archaeon | reverse complement strand
GATTATGAATTGATCACAAAGTTCTGTTTTTTCCTGAAAAGGCCTTTACGTAAATTACAATATCTATCACCGGAGGTGTTGGGTAATTAAATGAGTTTTTTGTCTCATTTTTCTTGACCCAGAGCAAATAATATTCAAAAAATTAATACTCGATTAGAAAAATTATCTCATTCCGAAGAGTTTTCACAAATTATTGAACGATTTGGCTTAGTAGGAATTCATAGAACAAGATTAGATGCTATTGAACATGATTTTTATCCAATTATGGAGAAAGAAAATAGACAAATTGATATTGTTGGATCAACAATTTTTGGTTTGCGAGGGCATAACTGGGTAACAACAGCAAAAATACTGGACTTATTACGAACAAAAAAATTAACAGAAAGCAATTTTATTATTAGAATCTTGTTAACTCATTATAATTATTTATCAACTAGAATGGATCAGGAACGAAACGTAAAAACTCCTGATAGGTATGTAATTTCACAAGAATCTGTTAAGGCAATAGAAGAGCTTAGAAAAAGAGATTTACTTGACAATGTTCGTTTCTATAAGGGTGCTCCAACTTGTTTTACTATAGTTTGTCACTCCCAGAAAAAAATGTTGCTTAATCCCTATCCATATGAAAGAGAAGCATATTCAAGCTGGACTATTGTATTTCGAGAAGTACCATCAGGAATATATCAAGAGTTTCTAATTTCACATGTCGAAAATCCTTGGCAAAATTCTCTACTGAATGAAGTATTTTCAGATAAATATGAAAATAGATTAAAAGAACGAGCAAAATTGGATTTAAAAGAATTTTATGAATCTCAACAGAAGAAATAGTCACTATTCCCTTGATGATCTCAAGAAATCATTTTAATGATTAAAGAAGGTCAAATAGTCCTTTTCAGATTTCCTCAAACAGACCAAACACAAGGAAAACTTCATCCTGCCCTTGTACTTCGTCAATTGCCGGGTCAATATAATGACTGGCTAATCTGTATGATATCCTCACAGCTTGATCAAAAAATTATTGAATTTGACGAGATAATTTCTCCTAACGATATCGACTTCAATCAATTTGGCTTGAAATTTTCAAGTGTTATAAGAATCAGAAATTTGGAAACTCAAAAATTAAGTCTTTAAAGAAGAATAAATTTCAGATTTTTCTGCCATATGAGTATCTCCTTTCCTCTCATCTGATCATCCCCCCACGCGTGGATCCGGTCTAAACCATCGCCTGCATACCCTGCAAGGACGTTTCCTTGAAATACAAGCCTTCTTCATCGGTTCTTTCCCTTCACGGTTGTTGAAAAAACAATTGAGAAACTGCTCTATTCTGCTGATCCACTCAATATAAATTCTAATGAGATAAGTATAAGGTATGGATATCTTGAGAAGATAATGAATGGTATGAAGACAATTATCTGGTCAGAAGGAATAGAATGGATCGGATAATAACTTCTACCCCTTCATAAATTTTGCTAAGGACAAAAAATGAAAGGAATAAGATGAAATAATAATACTAACAAAAAGGAATTAAAAGAATTATAGAAACAAAAGGATTGAAAGGAATAAAAAGGAAGATATCTTTTATGTTTTTTCTAAGAATTTAATAAAATAAAATACAGGAGAGGTATATAGATTTCTCGCCGCACCAACAAGGCCAAGGCCAAGAAGTAAAAGAGTAATATTCCTATATTTATATCAATAATTGGGTAATTCTTTTAAAAGTATCTTCTCGTACATTCCTTATAAAAGAATCCGGACCATTTTCTTGTTCTATTAGAATAGGACCTTTAGAGTCTATATTACTAAAATATTTGTGTATATTGCTTGAAACTTCTTTTCCTTGGTCTTTATGTTTAATTAATGATTGTATTTCTCTGAGGAGTCTTTCTTTTTGAGGACAAAATCTTATCATATAGTAGACGTAATAGAGATCCTTTCGTAATTTTTCCTTATTTTCCCTTTGAATAAATGTAAGCAATTTATGAAATACAAACATGGAGTCTGTAGGTATTTGAATAATCTGGCTGTCAATATTTATTGTTGTTATAGATTCAAGTAATATATCGAAATATTCTATTTCGTTTATTTTAATGCCTCTACCTAAAATTTTTTCTTTTATTGCTTTAGGGGCTTTTGAATCAATAATGAATTCTATCTCGACTCTTTCAGATCCATCTTTGCTTTTAATAACAGGAGTAAAGGGGATTAATCTGTCCATTGACACATGTCGCTCCCCATAACCTAATTT
>JAEOTL010000261.1 GCA_016839845.1 Promethearchaeota archaeon | reverse complement strand
TTAATATATTCTCTGGAATTCTCTTGATATTATCTCTGACAACATTAATTATTGGAGTTATGGTAATTAGGAGGGCTTTATTAGCCTTTGGATGGGATTATATGTCGTTAATTTATTTGTTTTATCCTGAAGAATCACAAATACAAAATCATGCAATCTACTCGATTTTAAGGCATCCTACTTATCATAGCTTATTAATGTTTGGAATGAGTGCTATGTTCCTTCGATTCTCTCTTTATTCTTTTATCTTTTTTATAATTTTTTTAATTGGCATGACACTGCACATAAAACTTGTCGAAGAGAAGGAGTTAATTCAGAGATTTGGTGATGAATATATAAAATATAAGCAAACAACTCCTGCTTTCTTCGTCCGTTTAAATGATATTAGAAAATATTTTAAAATTCTTGTAGGGATTGATTAGTCACTTACTAAATGGTATATTTTAAAGGGGGAATAATAAGTCAACCACGGAATAAGGCCTTCAAATATATTAAAACCATTAGGTTCTATTCCTATCCATTTTCGTTTTAGATCACTAGCAGATTTTAACACAATTCCTAACTGACTAAAGCAGTCTAGGATTACATCATTTTCAGAAGTGGTTAAATAGAATAATTTTTTGTACACTTTTTCCGTCCTAAATGGGTGATGAATGGATACTGTAGGATGATCTTTTAATTTGAGTAAGAGAGTTTGTATAGAACCATATTCTTTTGTATTAACCCAAAGAGAATTGGGGGTAGTGCCTCCCTCACCAGTATCCTTATAAGTTTTTAACCTATCTGAAAAGAATATTTTTAACCGGGGAATTCCCCGACCAGTTTTAGGTTTAGTAAAATGAATTCGGTTTTCTTGTTCATATCTTCTAAGGGTTTCTCTGGCGTACCTAAATTTGCGAGTAATTTGTAATCCATTTTTGAAAGTGTAAGTGTATTCTTCATTTGACGATTTTTCTGATGCAACTAAGGGACGAGATTCCCATGGACCTCTAGGGTCATTATCAGGATTTTTATAGAGGGTGTCAGTAGGAGGAAATTTGTTAAATTTTCGAAGATTTTCATTTTTACTATATAATAAGATATAGTCAAAAGGGGATTTATAGTAAAGATTTGGCCCTACCTTAACGTGAGAGAACAACTTACTTTGCTCAAGTTTCTTCCAGATGATGGTTCCAACATAATTTTTTCGACCAAAAGTTTCATCCAAGATGATTTTGAGTTTGGAATAATGAGCTTCATACGTATGTATTATTATAAATCCAGTGTCTTTAATTAAATGATGGATCTTAGAGATCAGGTTCCTACAGAATGAGATAAAATGCTCTGAAGTTAAAAAATTAAGAGATTTATCTTGGAAATGGAGGGGGGGGGAAAATATCACGCATTGGGGTTTATTTAAACTATTGGTGTGAACATACTTATCAGAGAGAGCTGTCAATGTATTCGAATAGTCTCCCTGAATAATACAATTATAAAGATTTTCAGATAATGACACAGGTTCATAAGTAGAGCTTTCGATTTGAACTATTTTAAATGATTTTGCATTAGGTTTGTTATTTCCTTCTAACCATTTTACATTAGTAATCTCATTTTTTTCATTGATTTTGAAAGAAACTGTGTCATTTTTATGAAGCCATTGTAAAGATAAGTCCTCATTAGGAATTTGAGAGTCTTCAGCCATTTTAATTTCCCTCCACTTTATAGGGTGAATTTAATGCAGAAATATCGCATCCACCACCGCCCTTCCAATTGACTGCTCTTGTAATTCCGATATCGGTTTGAGGTTTTTCAGTAATGATTCTATGGATTCGCCTCTCCGATAAGGCAAAAGCCGCGGGGGATATTTCAATTCCAATATATCTTCTCCCCATCTTATGAGCCACTGCAGCTGTAGTACCAGAACCAAGAAAAGAATCCAAAACAAGATCACCTTTTCGAGTCGCCATTTTTAAAATCTTATATAAAAGCAACTCGGGTTTTGGCGTACCGAATGCGGTTTTATCCCCAAAATATTTTTCGATTTCTTCAGATGCTCTCTGGTTATACCCATACTTTGAAGTATCTACCCAAAGGTTACTTTTAAGAGAAGTGTTATGTAATTCCTTTTTATTTTTGCAGTAAATTAGGATGTAATCGTGAATAGAAGAGAGGGTTCCAGACAGGTTTGCCTGGGATTGTCTCCTTCTCCAGATAATTGTACCAACTTTATTTTCTTCCTTAAAGATAGAATTCATTATTATCTCTAAGTAAGTATGCTCAAGATCATCAAGTTGGACAAATATAACCCCTTGTTCATGCAATAATTCATAGAGCAATCTTATTCGATGATACATCATTCCAAGCCATTCAGTGTGCTCAAAATTATCATCGTAAGTATTGAACGTATACCCTGTATTATATGGAGGATCGATGTAAATACATTTTACCTTTCCCTCTAACTCCATTGTTAATGCTTTGAGGGATAATAGATTATCACCTAAAATGAGTCTATTCCCTGAAGAACTATCTCCAATTGTCCTCTGGAGCTCAAAAGAAAAGGACCTCATTGACTGAAATTCCTCTTCTTCAACCCAAATCGGTTTTAACACATTCGTGTTTTCATCAAAATTATAAAATACTACCTTTTGTTTGTTTCTCCAAGTTAACTCCATTAGTTTCTTATATTCAACCGACTATTATTTAAGTTATTAATAGTCTCAGATTAAATTGGATTTTAAGTTTAAAATTATGTTTGAATCATATTCTTTTTTTGATAAAAACCTATCCGATTTCTAGAGTTAATATATTAAATTCTTCGTCATTATTTCAAAATATAACTACTATCTGTGTATTAGATGATAATTATGAATATTCCTTATAACCCCCGAGCTGTTAATCCAATTATGGAATTCGCAGAAGTAAAACAGAGCGAAATACATGGTTTTGGCCTATTTGCAAAAGTGTTAATTCCAAAAGGTACAGTTTGGTGGCATGCTCGATCACAAGATGTCTTAATCGTGACAAAGCACCAATTCGAGGTGCTTGATTCATCAAAAAAATTACCCCTTATAGACGATTATATAAATGCTCTCCTCACTTATTCGTACTATGATATGGAACTTGATGCTCTTGTCTTTTGTTTAGATGATGCTAAATTTGTAAACCATTCATATACACCAAATACTGGATCTATTGAGGAAAACTCAGTTAACTCTATCACTAACAGGGACATTCAACCAGGAGAAGAAATTACAGAAGATTATACTACATATATAAAATGTGCTTGGCTAGAGAAATATAAAAAATATTTTGATCCTACTTGCTGGTGATGTTTTCAATTTCATCAGTTAAACTATGATTCTGTGCAAAATTTTTATATTATTAAACAAAGATTTTTTAACCCAATTTGAGGGTTATTATTTGAATATAATTATAAATTACCGAGGAAAGTACAAATTGCCGAGAATTGTCCATTTTGAACTAAATGTGAAGGATGTTGAAAAGACGATCAAGTTTTATGAGACTGTATTTGGCTGGAAATTTCAGAAATGGGAAGGTCCAATGGATTATTGGCTCATAATGACGGGTGATGAAAAGGAACCTGGAATAGATGGGGGATTAGGTCAAGATCCAGAAAGTTTCCCTCATGTAGTAAATACTATAGATGTTGAAGATGTTGATACAGCAGTCAAAAAGGTTGAAGCAAATGGTGGAAAAATCGTACGACCCAAACAAGTTGTTCCCGGAGTAGGCTGGTTGGCTTACTTCGAAGACCCAGAAGGCATCCTAACAGGGATGATGCAAGAAGATCCCAACGCTAAATAATTTTTTTTTATATTTATCTATAAATTTGTGAATAGGTTATTGCAATTTTTATTTGCGACAATTCAATTTTGTGTCATCGAAGATAAATAGATGTATATTATATAAGTTTAAAATAGTGGAATTTAATGAATACTATAAAAACTTCTTATTAAAAACTCGAAAATAGTATGTCAGAGTATCAAGAGTTTATGGTTTTTGAAATAGAGGACTCTGGGGATAAGAATAAAATAGCGATAGATAAAGGAGAGCTTAGCTATTATCTACATCCAGAAAAAGTGCTATTGATTGTTAGAGAAGATATAAGGCGGATCTATTTATGGAAGGGTGCACAATCATCTGTTAGGAAAAGATTTCTAGGCTCTCGAATTGCTACAGAAGTTCAAGGAGAGCTAATGAAAAGTGGGTATCACCGATGTAAAATAGTATCCATAGATCAAGGTGATGAGGCTCAAGAATTTTTAAATGTTTTTGGGCTGGAATCGATGGAAGTGGAAGAAAAACTCGAAGATAAAGTTATATTAAGTAATTCTGCTCGGGAACGTTTAGAACAGCAAGAAATACTTGAAACAAAAGTTGAGTTTTCTGAATCCTCAAAACCTGACGAAATTAAACAGTTTTTGGATGCTGATGAGAAAATATTATGGATTAAGAGTGTTTCTCAAAAAATTTCATTGAATTGGGTTAAATCCCTTCTGAAAAACAAGAGATATAAAAATCGAGTTAAACGGCTTGCTAAATTAGATAAAGTTGAAAAGGAAATTTTTGAGAAGAGAGAAGTTATAACCAACAAGAAAATCATAACTAATAATCGATTTAATGAAATTTATGATTTTTCTGGAATATCAGATAAATATTTTAAATGGCACGGGCAGGTCTCTATTTTGGATATTAATGGGCTTAGATCTTTTGAGATTCAAGAAGTAAATGGGATGTATGATATGTGTTTTAATGCTGAACCTGAGAAGAGTGGAGCCTGTGTTTTTCTTTTTGACGGACTTACCCGAGAAGAATATAATAACTTAATTGATATACTCACAATAGAATTCCCATTTAAGGCTGAAATCCCCACGGAAATTGGGAAACTTACTTTTGTAAGAAGAAAATAATCGCAATATTAAAATTGGTTTATTCTATATTACTGAAAAAAAAAGAAATCATGTCTGAGAATATTTCTAATAAAGTTTGGGAGGAAAGTGCATGGACAGCCCAAACAAGATGGATTATCGAAGGACTTAGTAAATTTCCCGCTGATTCAAAGATAACTATTGTAATGAGACATTCTCAAAGAAATGAGCCAGAAATGGTGAATGAAACTGACCTAAAAAAAGCAAATATGGAGTTAACACCATTAGGAAAAGATATGGCTAAACTGTTTGGAGAAAAATTACCCTTAAAGAAACCAATTCGATTATTTCACAGCCCTCGTAACCGTTGTAAAGAAACTGCGGAAAAAATCTACCAAGGATTTTCAGAGATTAACGGGAAGGGTTTTATTATCGGAGAATGTGAGGCTCTTCTTGGGATTGGTATTAACATGCAATCATTTTTAGATGAATATAACAAATATGGTGCACAGCAAGTTATTCTTCGTTATTTAGCAGGAATATATCCCCCAGATCTATGGTCACCAGCACTCCCTTTCTACCAGAAAGGTGGTCAGCAAATCTGGAGCCAAATTGAGAATATCCCTGAAGGGGGTATCAATATCTTTATTTCTCATGATTTTCATATATCAATATTTAGATTTGGGTGGTTTGGTCTCCCTCCCGATGAGCGCTGGATAGATTATCTTGGAGGTTTTGCGTTTTCCATAATGGAGGATTACATATTATTGTTAGATTATGGAGAATTAATTAAACTGGGAATCCCCTACTGGTGGGAACATAAAGAAGATTGAATAAAAGTCAAAATTGATGAAATATCTAACTATTTTATTTTATATTGACTCTTCAAAAAGTTAATAATATAATCCTTCACTTTATCCCTGTCAGGCAAGCTAGCTACCATCCCATAAATAGCTGCATCCCCATCAGACGTACTTCCTGGATTTTCTACAACTTCATGAACAGATTCTTTAAGGTCCTTTAGGAACGGTTCAACAATTTCGGCATGATGAGGATTTACCATCATATGTAGTGCATTTGGAAATTGAATACGATCAAGGTGCCATCCTTTCTTATCCATAAGATCTCCTAAATTATATACATCAATCGTATCGGATGTAAAGGAAAAAACGCTCATCACGGGTTCACCGATAATATAGAGTTCTGGGATATCATTGATTCCTTTCATTAACTTTTTTGAGGTACCCATTACGATTTTTGCTAGATTTAAATACCCATCAGTTCCTAGTGCTCTCAAAGCAATCCAAGCTGCTGCGAGTGCTCCTCCTGGGCGAGTTCCTCTCATTGAAGGAGATATATAAATCCCTCCCGACCAATCAGTATAGACAGAAAATTGGTACTTCCAAATTCTTTCTTTACGATAGAGAATAGTTGATGCTCCTTTTGCTCCATAACCATATTTATGAACATCTGCCGAGATAGAAGTAACCCCTGGAACAGAGAAATCAAAATCAGGTACGTCATACCCCAGTTTCTTTACAAAAGGTAACATAAAACCACCAAGGCAAGCGTCAACGTGCAGTGGTAATCCTTTTTCTTGGGCAATGAGGGCTAATTTTGTAATTGGATCAACCACGCCTCTCGGGAAATCACAGGCAGAACCAACAATTAGAATTGTATTCTCATTAACGGCCTTTTTAATACCCTCTACATCGGCTCGATGGGTTTTTTCATCAACAGGCACTCGTACAGATTTTACGCCGAAATAATCTGCTCCCTTATCAAAAGCAGGATGAGCAGAGCTTGGTAAAACCATTTCTGGTTCTTTTATATTTGGAAACTTATCCCTTGCCCAATCTCGATAGGTCTTAATTGCCATTAGTATGCTTTCTGTGCCTCCCGAAGTCATACTCCCGCAACACCTTTTATCTCCATTAAATATGTCGACTGCCATAGAAATAACTTCAATTTCGAACTTTTTCAGACTTGGGAACGCAATTGGACTGAGTGCATTCTTAGAAAAAAACATCGTATATGCTTTCTTAAGCATCTCAGTATGCTTGTCTGTTGCATGATACACTAGACTCCATACTTTTCCTTCTCTCCAATTGGTATCCTCCTTTCGAAGATCTTCCATGACTGCAAATAAATTTTCTTCGGGTATCCCTTTTTCTGGTAAAGTTACTTTTGGTCTAACCATAAACTCTCACTAATCAGCTATTCGACTTTTTATTGACTTAAATTATTAGTAAATTAAAACTTTTTTAAGTTGTAAACCTAATGGAAAAAAAAAAGGATACTCTTGAAAAATATTCACAAATTCCTAATTTTTGTTCAATTAATCGTATTTCAAAAATAAAGAAAAAACTATATAAATAACATGATAATTAATTTGAATTGCAATCTAATAAAAAACTAATAAAAATAGTTCTTGATATAATAAAAAAAAAAGACATTTTGAGGTTTGCTTTTTATGGAAAAAGACAAACGAACCAAACTGTATTTTTTAATCTCAATCGCGGTAGTTATTACCTCAGGTACAATCGCTGCTCAATTTCAAACAGATTTTAATACAATCGATGTCCAACAAGTTGCAATCTTCGATGAATTTACTTCCAGTAAAGTTGTTGGCAAACTCTATCGCCCAAAAAATGTGAATATGTTTAATCCAGCTCCGGGGATTATAGGTATACATGGATATAATAATGATAAAGATATTGAAAGACCTGCAGCCATAGAGTTAGCAAAAGCAGGTTTTGTCGTATTAACTGTTGATGAAATCGGTCATGGTGATTCTGGTGGTGAATTGACTTGGTATCTTCAAGGAACCGATGCTGCCTATGATTGGATGAGAACCTTACCATTTGTTGATGGAGATTGGATGGGAATATATGGACATTCTATGGGTTATATTGTTGGTGAACAATTAGCTGGGGCTAATCCTGACCATGATGCATGCGCATTCCAATCTTTCCCTCCTGCACTTCACAATTTCAATGTTACCCATAATGTTTTACACCTTTGGGCTGAATATGAAGAATGGTATACCTATGGAGGATATAGTGAAGATTTGACAGTTGATCAAGTTATAGCAGAAGGATTACTCATAGCTGGACAAAACGCCGGCTTACCTCCACTCACACCTGCCGTTGTTGACACCACTTACGGTGATTTTTCACTTAATACGAGTTATCGGGAACATCTAGCTTATGGAGTAACCCATCCGGGATTGACATTTGATCCTGGTTGTACTGCTGAAATCACCGCATGGATGCTACAAGCTTTAATGGGTATGACAGAAAATCAAGCATGGGCTATTGCTGCTATTCCAACTCAAACATATTTATATGTTGAGGCATTTGGTGGAATCGCCTTATTGGCTTCATTTGTGTCTGTTATTTTCTTAGCTCAACTGTTACTTTCAACTAAATTTTTCAATGAAGTAAAACAACCTATGCCTGAACGGATTCCCACAACTAGCAAAATGTATTGGTGGATCTTTGCTACTGTTAATACTGTTATCGCAGGATTATTTTATGGTCTGTTTACTCACGCTGATGAACACTGGGAGTTCCAAGAACCATTAAATATGGGAATGATGAACAACTTCCTAGGGTTTTATTTGACAACTGCCGCTGCTGCTACTTTTCTCGTAAGTTTATGGTTTATTCTTTTCAATAGAAAAGACAGAGGTAGTATAAAATTATACGATCTCGGGGTGACATATAGCGAGGAATTTAGCAGCAACTGGAAAGGGGGCTTACAAATATTTGGAAAGACGGCACTCCTAGCTATAGCGCTATTTGGGTGGATGTACATGCTTGTAAGCATATTCCAAACATTCTTCTTGATTGAATTTAGAGCGATTTGGGTTTTTGCTAAGATGTTTACACCACATAGATTCTTAATGTTCTTGCTATATTTGCCGATCTTCATACCGTTTTTCTTAATAAATGGAGGAATATTCTTATTTGGTCAAATTCGCCAAAGTGATTCAAGTACATCTCTAAAAACCCATTTAATTTGGTGGGCGAAAACATGCTTTTCAATGCTAGCAGGACTTATAATACTAGTCTTAATTCAGTATATCGGCGTAGCAATCTCCCAATATCCCTATGCAGGTTGGTGGTTTAACCCGATAATGCCACTACAACTCTTCTCGGTAATTCCTTTATCAGCATTACTTTATGGTGTAATGATTATATTCTACCGTAAGACGGGAAGGATTTATCTTGGATCATTATTCGCGGCTATTATCACTGTTTGGTTCTTTAGTGTTGGAACAGTATGGGGCGCAGGATTATAGACCCCCCTAAAAAAATTATTACTAAAATCTTTCCTTTTTTTTTTTTGACCTAATATGTCTAAACTCTAGACAAAAATTGTATCTATAGAACTATTTTATTAATTAATAAAAAAAAAAAGTTTGACTTTTTCAAAAAAAGATAAGTTATAGTAGAAAATCATCAAACATCCAGTAATGTTCTTCTTCTTGTTGAATGATGTCTTCGAACATACGTTTTGTTTTGATGTCTCCTTTTTTGGTTGCTTCTTCAATAATTTTTCTATAAAGAACAATCGCATAATTCTCAGCTTCTCTATCCAGTGTGATGAAGTCATCAACATTCTCTCCAATCTCTGGGAGGGGATCCACTTGAGCAAGAGCTTCTCTGTCGATTTCAAAGATTCTTTCGGCAATTTTTTCCATGTGCTCCATCTCCTGAAGAAAAATTGTTTTAAGCATTCCAGAAACAACACTTGCCTTGTTTTTTCCCGTAACTACCTCGAGTGGATCTTTCTTTCGCCTCATTCGTTCTAATCCTTCGGCTTTTTCATGCTGGATGGTATACTGGATATTTGCTGAGATCTCGGCAGCCAGGGCTTTGTTTAATAAAGCAATGTAATCAGAATCATTGAAAATTGATCTCCATTCTGATTCTGAAGTTTCTCCTAAATCAGGTTCATCAAGAACCTCACTATAATCCTGAAATTTTAACAAATGCTCCTCTTCTTCACTGTAAATTTGAGTAAACAAACCCCAAGTTTTAAGATCCCCATTTTCTTTGGCTGCCTCGATGATGGTTCGATACATTTCAAGGGCTTCTTCTTCTGCTTTAACTCCTATTTGGGCAAATTCTTTTATGGAATTACCAATGGTTACCTGATCCGGTTTTGTCGTGGCTTCACCACCTAAAATGTATATTCTTTCCATTATGGCAGCTAAATGTTTCATTTCTTCAATAGCAAAATCCTTGAGAATCTTCCCAAATTCATCATACGTTGTTGAATCTAATAGAATGTTCTCTTTAATGACTTTTCTGAGCAATTTCTCCATCTTTGTATGTTGTAGCATATATTGGGCAGAAACTTGCATCTCTCGAGCGACACCTTTATTTAGAAGATCTAAATATTCATTACTTACTTTTAGCATTTTATATCATCTCAAATCGTTAAATTTAGCATAGAGAAATAATAAGATTCAATTAAAAATGTTATTTCTTATAAAATATTAAATAATTTCAAATAAGATGAGGTTTTAATTTAATTATGGCTGGACTTACTTATTCTACAGCGGAATTTAATACGATAATAACCATGCTTGGTTGTATGTGCGCAACTGTCCAAGCAGCAACAGGTTGGTATGCGGGATATTATAAGAAAAAGAGGGCACTTCTAAAAACTAATGAAGTACTATCTAGATCTCATCGGACTTTTGGGGCATTTGCAACTTTATTATATTTTCTCGGATTATTTGCGGGGACAGTAGGATTTTTCGGAGGAATATTTTTCAATGAACCTCCCTTTGAAATAACAAGTATAAGTTACAACTTTCATGTGTGGCCTAGTTTTATCGTTTTTGGGATAATTGTGACTAAGACAATTTCTTCATATTTCAGAAAGCCGTTTATTTATAAGAATTGCAAGTGGCTTGGAGTTGCTACTTTTATAGCCTGGTCTTATACATGGATAACATCTGCAATTTCATATTATCTAAGAACACTCCCAGAAAATCTTCAACATGAGCCTCCTACATATTTATTACCCTTTAATTTATTATGGCTCCAGATTCTTATCCCTTTTCTTTTAGGAGCATTATTTGGTGCAGGAATTCTGAAATATTCTTTAAAATCGGGTAGACAAAATTCTAATTAATTTCATTCAAAGGGATGATACAAGGATTAGAATCCCGACAATAATAAAGATTGATGTGGAAATGATTTTCAAATAGAATTTTGGTATCAATCGAGCTACAACAGCTCCTAGAAGTATTCCTATCCATGCTACAGATACCAAAGCTAAGAATGATCCTAACCAAATTGCAAACGGGAACTGATAGATCGATGCAAGTGTGATGGTAAGGATCTGGGTTTTATCTCCTAATTCCATCAAAAAGATGTAGACAAATCCTGTGATATACGGGTTTTTTTTTAGACTTGCTAATTTTGAAGGCACTTCTGGTTCAATTTCTACTTGATCATCAGCATCTTCTCGTTGAACAGCTTTTCTTTCCCTTCTCTCTATAAAAAGTTTCTTTAAACCTATCGCTTCGATAATTCCAATAATAATAAAAACAATTCCCGAGATGAATGAAATTAAAAAGAGAGGGACAAATCTCGTAATAATAGTTCCCAGAAATACACCAATAGTTACTATGAGTGCAAATCCACATGTTACTCCTATACCAACTTTATAGAATTTCTTATACTCTAAAGCTAGGTTGAAAACAATTAGTTGAGTTTTATCTCCCAATTCACCAATAAATAATATACCATAAGCTACTAAAATCGTAGTGATATCCATAATAATTTTAATTAAGAATGCTTAAAATGGGTTTTTAAGAACAGAAAAAAAAAAAAATAGGGTGTTTGAGACCCCTTAAATGGTATAGCGTTGATCTACTATGGTTTGAAATTGGATATTCCCTTCAGGTCGATGTTGATGCTGAGCTCCACCTCGTTTGGACACTAAGTAAAACTGCACTAACGATCCGTTATGAACAAGAGTAATACCACGCCACTTGTTATCGTCTGTTTTAAACTCAACTACATTACCAAGTCCAATTCCTTTCCTCTCGGAAAGTTTTAAATCTAATTTACGCAAGGCAGAGATAAATTCATCATGAAAGGTGATATTCTCTCTAGTAAAGGGTTTTTCCTTAAACCTTAATGCTTCAATGGCAAAAGCTTGAAGAATGTCTTCACTCATCATCTTCCATGCTTCTGGATTCGCATAAAATTCAATACCTATAAACTCACCACTGATAAAAACGGCAATTCCGCACTGGTTTTGTAAATTCTCGAAATTCTTAACAATTGCGTTCGTTTGTTTTTCGGATTTTTTTGTCATATCAAGATAACTTTGTGTAGGTGCAATATTCGAAGCATATTTCATTTCAGATCTATGAAATTGAATTTCTTCCCATACAGCACCTTGACCAGCAGCAGAGATTGCTTCATAAGCAACATTTGGGTGGACTCTCCTTTTTGCGGATTTAAATCCCTGCCCTCCAGTATAATTCCACCGTGATTGTTCGATACATTTTGCAGGAATTGTATATTTTTGACTACTTGATCCAAGATTACTGTTATGGATACGATGCTTCCCTCCTACTGGAAGCAAAATGGGTTCCCAAATTGTTCTATCTTGCTTTCCACCATGTACTGTCATTCCAAAGGGAATCAAAACTTGTTTATCACCTTTGTTTATGACTTCCAACTGATTTACTGAACCTGTTTCAACTATTTCTACTACTCCTAGCTCTTCAGCTTCTTTAATACTTATAAAGTCTATGAACTTATCATCTTGAACTATGATAGGGATAATTGTCATATTATCATGAATTTGAGGATTGCCTAACTTTAGGAAACCTAAAGGATTCTCAAACAGTGATTTTGTAATTAAAATACTTTCATTTTTCATACCTACTCATCCTCCTTTTTATTAATTTTATTATCTTTTTTCTGAACCCCACTTTTATCCTCATAGAGGGGATCAATAAATTGGCTTACTATATTTTTCCCATTTTTAGTCAGTTCTACTCCATAGCTAACTTTCAGCTTTCCCTCATCGCTAATCCCATTAATTCTCGTTCCTTTTTCCTTAGGGATCTCTGCTTCATCTAATTCTTCGGAATGAGTCCGTATTAATCCTCCCCTTTTCAGAGCATTCAAATGATAATTTATACTCTGTTTCTGGACACCAATATTATCAGCAAGTTTCTTGGGCCTTTGAGGAGTATCTGAAAGTTCTCTCATAATATCTGCTCGTACAGGGCTCCTGAACACGATTCCAACTTTTTCAAAAATGGGTTTTTTTTTCTTTTCTTCTTTTTTAGCCATATTTTTTTCACATAAATTTGTATTGTAAAAACTTTTTTTACTGTAAAATTATATTATCAACTTTCCTATATAAATGTTTGTACCGAAAACAAATGAAAGAAAAATAATGGTTTAAGCCTAAATTTCAATAAAAAATAGAAATAAAAAAAATCAAATTAAGAAAAAGAAACTGATTCCAAGAACAACCGTGACCAAAGTAATTATATATACTACTCGGCTCATCCAAATATGTGTCAATCTTAAATTCTTAACTTTCGTTTTAACCGCAATACTACCGATTATAAGAGTTCCTATTAAAGCGGAAAAAGTTATTACTCCGAGAATCGCATGGTTTAAAGTTAATAGAAATCCAGCTAATATTATAAGCCCAATAATTGTTAAGATTCCACCTGTTGCTGCAAATATGACGTGTATCCGAAACCATTGTTTGGGTTTATGAAGAATTACCATGACGAGTGAAAGAGTTAGAAAAATAACTGCTGAAAGCATTACAGGAAAATGTGGTAATTGAAGAAGTTCTGTTAGCCCCATGAATAATTTCCTTTTCTTATTTTTTGATATATTAGGGGTGTCATTATTCCTATGCACACAATAAAACCAATCCAAATCCCAAGATATCCCGGTATTGAACTCCCTGGAGGTGCCCCAACAACAAGTTGTCCAGTGAGTGTATCATGGGAAAAATGACACCTAGCCCATACATTAATTGTGTCTCCTATATCAGCCACAATACTAAGGTATTGATCAGTAAAGGTAGTGGAACTAGGTTGACTCGAATATGTTTGGGAATGCACCATGATTCCATTGACCCTGATAGTTACATTATCAATGTAATGACCAGGAGAGCCACTTGTAAGATGGGTCATGGTTACATTAAGTTGATCGGTATCATTATCATAACTTAAAATCATATTGCTTGGCCGATTAGCACTAACTTTTATAACCCCTATTGAAAGGCACATTACCATAAACAACAAAAAACCGACAAAAATGCTTTTTTTAAAAATAATTTATCAACGTCCTTTTTATTAGATTATAATGTGTAATTTATTGACATTGTTATATATATAATTTTTCTTCTTAGAAATTAGAAGTTATTAATTAATAAATACTAAGTTGCAGCAAATATTACGTGTATCCGAAACCATTGCTTGGGTTTATGAAGTATAACCATAACTAATGAAAGAGTTAGAAAAATAATTGCGGAGAGCATTACCGGAAAGTGAGGTAATTGAAGTAGTTCTGCTAAGCCCATGATAAATTTCCCTTTCTTATTTTTTTATATAGTAAAGGTGCCAATATCCCGATGGATATACCTAAACCTATCCAAATCCCAAGATATCCCGGTATGGAATCCCCGGGGGATATTCCATTATCACCTGTTAAGTTGATTGTTCTGGTTATTACGTCCCCTGTAAAACTACAATTTGCTCGAACTTGGATTGTTGTTCCTATGTTAGCTATAATATTAAGATATTGATATGTGAATGTAGTAGGACTTGGCTGACTTCCATATGTTTCTGAATGTACTATGGTTCCATTTACTCTAATGATTACACTTTCTATAAAATGACCAGGTGTACCCCCGGTAAGATGAGTAATGGTTGCATTAAGTTGATCAGTACTAGAATTATAACTCAAGCTCATATTACTTGGAGGGTTTGCTTTTACATTTATAGCAGTAAATGACAGAAATATAGCCATAAAAATTGATAAGCCGAGAAGAATACTTCTTTTTGACATTTTTTATCATTCCTTCTTTTTGTATGTGTTTATGGCTATTTGTTGGATTTTGTTTATATATAATATTTTTTCTTAAAAATTAGAAGCTCTTTATTAATAAAGAAAGAACTCAAGAACAGAAATATTGCTTACACAAATAATAAACCAAATATATTCTTTTATTATCTTATCACTAGAAGGATAAAAAATGATTTTATAATAATGAAAATTGTTAGGATTTCACCCAGTTTGCATGATATTCAATTAGATCTCAAAGGAACTAATTTTACAAGCATTTTGAGTTCTTGGGCTTACAAGGATGATAGTTTATGCTTTCTTGTAGATACAGGACCAACATCATCAATAGAGAGTTTGAAATATGCATTAAAGGAGTTAAAAATCAAAGAAAACGATCTTAAATACATCTTCTTGTCGCATATTCATATAGATCATGCGGGGGGAGTGGGAGAATTAATTAAATCTTTCCCTAAAGCCCAAATTATCTGTCATCCTAAGGGGATTAAACATCTAATAAACCCCGCAAAATTATATGAGGGGAGCATAAAAGTACTTGGAGAAGTAGCCAGATTATATGGGAACATTACACCTGTTCCCGAAGAACGAATACTTTATCAAGAGTATATCGATGATGGTAGAATAAAAGTGATTGACACTTCCGGTCATGCACCCCATCATTTATCTTATCTGTTCGATAAGTTATTATTTATAGGAGAAGCTGCTGGAGTAAATATTCCTATACCTAAGGGGATTTTCATGCGTCCTGCAACTCCCCCTGTATTCAGTTATGCAAGTACAATTACCTCAATAGAAAAATTATTAGCTGAAGATCTCTCTAAACACATGATTTGCTATGCTCATCATGGGGCTAAAGAAAACGCTGATAAATTTCTGAAAATTGCTATGGAACAAGTCAATCTATGGATTCAAGTAATTGATGAATTATTTGATATTAGGAATGCTCAAAATTTTTTCGACCAAGTAATACAAAAACTAACAGAGAGAGATAAATATTTTACCTCAGTAAATACGATGGATGAAGATTCTAGAATAAAAGAACTCTTTTTTATTAGAAACTCTATTCGTGGAATTGTGGATTATCTAGAGAGAAAGAAAAAATAAGTAATATTAACCTGCTTCAAATCCTAAGGTCAGCGCTCTCAAATTGGCATCAATTGCTTTTTTTGGTACAACTCTTGGGATAATTTTTCTTAATTGCTCTACACTCACGGGAAATTTCTCAGATTTTGCGAGAGCACCTAGTAATACAACGTTCGAAGTGAGAGGGTGACCGGCTTTTTTTGCTAATTCTAAGGCATTAATCAAATGGATTTTCTTAGTGACTATTTTAAGTTGGTCTTGTATCGTTTTTGTTGTTATATATTGAGTTTTAGGATTCTTAACTCGCTCAAATGTGCTTTGGACAGGATGCCAAATATAATTATTAAGAATTATATTCCCATTAGGTTTTAAGTACTCAATATATCTTAACGTTTCAATAGCTTCCATTCCGAGTAAAACATCTGCTTCCCCATAAGGAATCAATGGCGAAAAAACCTTTTCTCCAATCCGAATATGGGTGTAAATAGAACCTGAACGTTGGGCTAAACCATGAGTTTCAGCAGTTCTTATATTTAGTCCGAATTCCGCACAAGCTAGACCCAAGATGTTAGAAACAAGCATTAAGCCTTGACCGCCAACCCCACAAGTCATTATGTTATACGTCATGTCGCACCTCCCTTTGTTGTTCATAGGGTTTTATAACATCCTTATCAGTGCGGTCCTCGTGATCAGTGTAAGGGCATATTATTGAGCATACCCCACATCCATCACACAGTTCATTCGAAATATAGGAAGAATACCCCTGCCAAGTTTTATCATTTGAGTCAATGTATTGGGAAGATTCAGTTTCCATACTTATGGCAGGACAATAGAAATCTCGCATACAAGTATGACATTTTCTGCAAACTGATTGATCTACAAAATATGGCTGTATTTGTTCTCCTCGTTTTCTCTTATTCCTGTCATTCCATAATGCGCAAGGACCTCTAGATATTATAATGGATGGACCTTTCTGTTCCAGAGCGTTTTTGAAAGCGGGGATTGATTTTTTCGCATCAAAACAATTGGTTATCACTAAATTTTTGAATCCTATTCCCTTTAAAATGTCTTCAATTATAATTTTGTGTTTTGGAATTCCTGAAGGACCATACCCAGTACCAGGGTTAGCTTGTTGACCGGTCATAGCAGTGACCGAATTGTCAAGTACAACTACAATCACATCCTCATCGTTATTACATATATTCACCATTCCTGGTAATCCCGCATGGAAAAGAGTACTATCTCCTATTACGGATACTACTTTTTCTTCAACTGCTAACGATATTCCACTCCCTGTCCCCAGAGTTGCTCCCATAGCGAGGAGTAAATCATCCGCATTCATTTTATTATAGATATCTTTATTCAGAAGCAGCATCGAATAACACCCAATATCATTGATAAAAGCTATTTTATTTGATTTTCCGCCTATTGCTCTATTAAGAGCCCAAAAGGTTGCCCGATGGGGACATCCAGGACAGAATACAGGAATTCTCACGGGGAGAAGGGATTTTAATTTATTTCGTTTCTCTAAAGTTGCATTATAATCTGTGTCTGTTTCAATCTGGTATATTTCTTTTAATGCATCAAACACTATGGGAATATTATATTCAAATGCTTCACTAAAATGTCCGGATTCTTTCCCATATATCAGGACACCAGGATTAAAGTCTTTAGCTAATGCCTTTACTCTTAACTCTAAATACGGGGAAAGTTCCTCTACGATAATTACGCCACTCAAATTTTTAATGAAATTTCCAATTAAATCAGTGGGGAGGGGATAGGTCGTTCCCAACTTTAGGATAGGTGGATTAATTTCTAATTTACTACAAACTTCCTTAACGTAGTTGTAAGACACTCCTGATACAATAATTCCATGGTTTAAATCCCCCTTAGTTATTGTATTAAAATGAGATTTTTCGAAAGCATTTTTTATTTTATCTCTTCTCTCAAGCATCCTTGTTTTTAGTTCTCTCGCTTTTGATCCCACAGTTGCATACTTTTTATTAAATGCTCTAAAACTTGAAGGTGTAAATTCTGTTCTTTCCAATGGATCTAAGGGTACAACAGTCGATTGATGATTTATTCGCGTAGTAGTTCTAATTAAAACGAGAGTTTTGAACTCTTCTGACAGATTAAATGCTTTTTTAACCATTTCTTTGGCTTCGACAGGATCAGTAGGCTCTAACATCGGTATGTAAGAGTTTTCCGCGAAAAAACGACCATCCTCCTCACTCTGAGATGAGTGGCAATACGGATCATCAGCAAAAACCAGCACGCACCCTTTATTTATTCCAGTATACCCTAAACTAAAAAAAGTATCTGAAGCAACGTTTAATCCTACACTTTTCAAAGCTGTCAGAGAACGTTGTCCTCCCATTGAAGCTCCTGCCACAATTTCAAGAGCGACTTTTTCATTAGTAGCGACTTCCATCTTAATGTTAAACTTATCAGAAATTTGAAAGAAAGTATCTAAAATTTCAGAAACGGGTGACCCAGGGTAGAATGCAACAACTTTAACATCAGATTCGAGAGCTGCTCGAACGATAGCTTCATTACAGAATAGGAAGGCTTTTGTTTTTTCTTCAGAGATAACATCCGAAATCATAAATATATATCACATAAAATCATTTAGGATTGGTATGGTCATTAAAATATAATTCTGACTATTATTATTTATAATCTCTATTCAATTATGAGATTTCTACGTGATTAAATATTAAAAAGAAATAAAATAGAAGAATCAAAGAAGAGAGAATCTTTAAGAGGTTAATTATAATCTTTTTTAACATTTCGGGATATGTACAATAGGAACAAGAAGATGAAAATTCCTAAGACTATAACAAATACGTGAATTGCATAGATTTGGGTTTCAACGACATAACCAGTTATAATTGGGGTGATCCCAAAACCAGCACCGATTAAAATTTCATTTATGGTTGAATATTTTGTTGTGTTTTTTGCGGTCCCATATTCAAGCATGATCTTCATCCCTGTGCCGTGGATCAAACCCAAGAAAAGTCCAATAATGGCTGTTATGACAGAAATGTACCATATATTGCCTACAAGAATAATTGCGAGTGCTCCCACCATAACCAATAAAACACTTATTAAGGAAGCTGTTTTCCTCTTAATTATTTTCATTGAATTAATCCATGTTAATCCTCCAAGTTGCATTAGCTGCATTCCTCCTTGCACCAAATAAGTCATATAAGAAGGAGTGTTAACAGGAAAAAAATCTTTCAATAAAATTGGATAGCCAAAGTTGAATATTGATTTAGAAATGGTAAGGAAGGCTATACCTGCCCAAGAGAATAGAATTGGATAAATAATCATAGGAGTTTGAGGATTAATTTTTAGATCTTGCTCAATATCTAAGTGAGAAAGAGGATCCTCTGTTTGATATATTATTGGTTCTTCTCCATTCTCTGATTTTTCCTCCCCTTTTATGAAAAAACTTACTGGGATTAAAGAAAATGATAAAATCCAAGCAACCATCATGGCAAAATAGTCACTCAGAAAGAGTGTCCAGACAAAACCGACGAGAAGTCCACCTATAAAGCCAAAATTCCAGGAAAAATTAAAAGCTCCAAAATTCTTCTTAGATCTTTCAAGAGTACTTACTTTTTGCCATTTACTCAACAGATTAAGACAATTCGGCCAAAATAAGCCCATTGATAACCCTAATGAAACTCGACAGATAATTAAAAACCATGCTTCAGGGTATAGTATTTGTACTCCAGTTAATAAGGGTGTAAGAATTGAATTTAAAATTAGAGCTTTCCGAATGCCTAAGAATTTCTTTGTTAAGAATATTCCAAGGATGGGCGCAAATATATATGTAATAGCTCCCGCAGAAGAAATAAATCCTAACGTGCTTTCCCTGATCCCTATATCATATAAAAGATAATTTGATAAACCTCTCTCAAAAATTGAGACATAAAACAATCTTATAAAAGCAAGGAGAAAAATCGGCCAGGTTCGATAATTGTGAGGTGAGTTATTGTTTGAATCCAAAATGTCAAACCATTTAATTTGTAGTTAATGAGGTAAATATAAAATATCTCATATAGTTTCCGATATTTTTTGAGGTTGTATTAATTACACCCACATCAATTTTGTAAATTCTTTTTCTATAGAAATTGACTCTTCTATTAGATTCTTCCCGTTTAGATAAAGTTGACTATAGTCACTATTATTTAAATAGTTCTGAATAATCTTTATATCGCTGTCATAATCTAGATCAATGAGTGAGCGCCAAACTACTAAAATCACCTTTTCATCTAAGGTTCCTTCAATGAAAAGATATAATCTTCCATTTTCCTCAATACTACTTAGTTGTGTAGGGGTTAATCCTAATATATAATTGAATGTTTCAATTAGGTCTACATTAATTATTTGAGATTGGTCATTTTTGAAACTCTTATAGGTATAGTTAAAGGGATCCTCAAAATATTTTATAACTCGCAAATTTTTATTCACAAGATCATCAAACGCAACATTTTCAATGGAATCTTCGAATTGCTCTAAATATTGATATTTGAAGAATCCCCCCTTATTTGTGTCAATCATTTTTGAAATCCCTGTTTTTTCTCCTCTGAGCACATTTTTCATCCTTGGGAGGATAAACTTATTAAATTGGTCCCCTTTCTCAATCCCCACCCACTTTCTCCCAATTTTATGTGCCGTAGCAATAGTTGTACCCGAACCGGAAAAATAATCTAATACAACGTCGTTGGTTTTAGACCCACTTTCTATAACTCTTTTTAACAATTCCTCAGCATCTTCTGTTGGAAATTTATGGGTTTGAGAGTATCCTGGGATATCCAACCAGTCATTTCTAATTGGTTCAGTATCATAGTACAATTCGGGTTTTTCGTTCATGGTAATTCCGCGACAATCAACGTAACTTTTTTCCTTATTTATCCGTATCTTTTTATTCTTTTCAAATAAATCAATTCTCTCTTGAGATAATCCCCATCGCCTCTTTTTAGGAGGATAAAACAGTTTTCCCAGAATTCTTCTGGGAGTTTCATTAGCTCTGGGAAGATCAAGGAGTTCATACCATTGTGGGTTTTTCCTAGGCGTTAGCAGTTGATTAAAATAATAGTCCTCACTTTTTGAATAGAAAAACAAGCTTTCAGTTTGTTGAATAAAGGGTTTTTTTATTTGTTGCTTAGCTTTAGTTTTATTAACTATTATTTCATTTCTGAAGCTGATTTTCCCAAAGACCAAATCTAATAAAAATCTGACATACTGATTACCATTGTGATCGATTCTTACAAACATATTTCCTTCCTTGTTTAACAATTCTTGGGCAAGATTTAACCTGTCATACATCAGACCTAGCCAAGAGGAATCCAAAAAGGTGTTTTTAAAGAAAGGGTAATCGTGTCCTGTATTGTAGGGGGGATCGATGTAAATTAGGTTGACATGTTCCCTAAATCTTTTCATAATTAAATTTAACGCATGAATATTATCGCTTTTAATAAGAGTCCCATCTAAAATATCGTCCAAAGCAAAATCTTTAGTAAGAGCTGTAAGTAAGTTCCACTTAAAGTTTTCATCAAAGAATTTTGTATCTATGGGGAGTGTTCTTAGTTTATCACTTCCCATAATGGTATTCTCATCTAATATAGCACTTTTGGTTTTAAATAGCTCTTTCCATTCTTGAATTTGTAACTTATTGCGAACAATTTCAGGTATAATGCCGTCAAGGAATGATTTAGACGTATATTCTTCGATCTTATCTAGCGTAATTATGAAATTTGTTTTTAGTACGAACTTCTTTTTTTTCCATAACTGTAATTGGAAGTTCTCAAATTGAGCTAATAATTCAATAATCTCACTCGCTATTCGTTTAACGATATTAACAATATTGAAAACCATTTTTGAGTTATCAACATCAAGATTGGTAACCTTCTCTGGTGGAAAAAGTGTATGCCCGAGATAATCACGTAATTCCTGATTTAAAAATTGTCGTAGGTTCTTATGAATAAAATAATCCGGAGTTTCTTTCCTTCCAGAATCTTTTGTAGATTCGATGGATTTAATATAGTGCTGATCTTGAGTTGTCCAATAAAGAATTACATCTTCCCCATCAAACGGTTTTCCCTTATCATTCTTAATTTTACTTTTTCGAGTACCTATAAAAGAACCTGAAATATAATAAAAACTAAAGAATTCAAGGAGGAATTTATAGACGTTTTCTGTTAGTTCTTTGGGAACATCTAATAGGGATAATTTATGGACATTTTTTTCAAGAAATTCTCGTTTTAGATTGAGCAGTTCATAAATATCATGCCTTTTCTCTTGACTCGTCGGTTGTATCAATCTTAAGAGTTCAGTTTCAAAATTTGTATCGTGCTTTTCTTTCATCTTCTAGCCCTTGTTAAACGAGAAATTCAATTCAGTATCTTAGTAATTTAATAAGTCTAGATTTTTATCTTTTTCTTGAAAAGTTTATTTCCATTCCTAGGGTTTGATGACATAAGAAAGATTTCTATCATCTACGTTTTAAGTAACGAAGCCAACTTCTTATTGTCATTTCGATCCAGTTTGAATTTGGAAAACATCCCTCTGCCCAATTTGGACGTTTTCTTCCAAAATAGTCAGGTAAGTTGGGATGAGATATTATTTCCTTTCGAGGAATATTCTGTTTAATAAGTTCTTCTAATGTAGATATCAAATTTTCAAAATATGACGTAAGCTTCATTAAAAAATCCTTCTTTACGATTTTTCCATGACCTGGGACGATAAATCCGAGATCCAATGATTCCCAGTGTTTTAATATTCTCATTGTCTCGTCTGGATTTCCTGGAATCTGCGAATAACACTCTACAAGATTATCCCCTGCAAAAAGTGTTTTCTTTTTAGGGATATAAATCTCAGCAGAATCAACACTATGACCCCCAATTACGCGGAAAATAACATCATCCCCAATCTTGAATTCCTCTCTTACACTAATATTAGGTAAAACCATTTTCATGTTTTTTAAGATTTGGATTATCTCCTCTTCTTCGGTGTTTAAAATGGTCGGCCATTTATCTGGGGTTTTACTCTTTAAAACTTTGATGAAACTTCCGAAATCTTGAATTCCCATTTCAGATGCAACTATGTCAATATCTTCGAAAACGTCAATTGCGAGGATATGATCCCAATGAGTATGAGTGAGTAATAAGTAGGTTGCTTTTTGCTGGAACTTAATCTCCATATCGTGACGAAATTTAAGTGCTATGTCTGGATAAGCACCGCAATCTACAAAGATTAGATTATCAGGAAGAGAAATGCAAGCTATTGGTACTGTTTGTGGGGCATTATTGAAAGAAAAATGTTCCTTAGGGGAATACATAACAACTATGTTATCAGAAATTTCACTAAATTCCATATTTTTATTCCTCAGAATTAGGTAAAGATTCGAAAATTTATATAGGAATGGTTTTTATCGATTATAACTCCTATTCATTTCCGTAGTTAATTTGAAGAACACATTATCAACACCGGTACCTAATTTGGCGCTTGTTTCAGTATACAGGCATGATTTTAATGCACGGATAATATCATTAGCAATTTCTTCGGGGGTATTTTTTACGCTAGAGTTAACTAAGTCCAGTTTATTTCCTACCAACACATTAGGGAGAAAACCAGCTGCTCTTTCCACTTCCTCTTTCCATACTTCAATATGTTCGCGAGTATCTTTCCGAGATAAATCAAATACATAGACTATTCCCTTCGCTCCTTTATAAAAAGCTTGCCGAACCCATCTAAAATGATCTTGACCAGCTAAATCCCATATTTGTAAAGTGATATAATTCTTTACATTTGGGAGTTTCACGCGTTTTACAAAAAAGTTAGAACCAATTGTGGATTGAACATTTGAAATAAATCTTCTTTCTAAATATTGATGTAGTAGAGTACTTTTCCCTACTCCATGATCGCCGACAATACATATCTTAAATAGATTAGTCTTTGCTCCCATAGTAACCCTGTCAATATAGCTATAGAATTTTAGCCTTTTAAAATTAAGGTGGAAATATATCATTAAATATTTTGTTACTTAAACTGATTACATACACTCGGTATAAATCCTAAATTGAGGATGACTATGGTGTAATTTCTCTCAATTAACAATGTTTTTAAGTCAGATGCCATAAGTTTAAAATATTTATCCAAGATACAAAAGAGCTATTTTTTTATAATTAGTAGAAGAAAATTGATGATTTGATTCTCTTGATTCATATAGATATAATCTTTTAACCATGCCTGATTTTAAGAAAATTATGCAGAATTATCAACCTCCAGAGGTAACCGCCAATTTTTTCGTACTTTACAAAGATGAGATAAGCACATTGGATGGGTTTATATCTCTTGAAGAGGATTTGCAAAAATTTATACTTCTGGTTTTAGAGGAGATTGAATACAGTTGGGGACCCGAATATGCGAAGATTGATGAATTTTCAATCTTTTACATAGATGTAGAAGAAAAAAACACTTTAAAAGAGATTTCCAGTGAAGAGATTTACCAACATGTAAGGGGATTAAATGAAATATTCGTATTACTTTTACACAACGAAATAAAATACCGAATTATAGAAAATCTCCCACCGGTTTTTGAGTGGTTTATGGCTCATTCGCTTTAACTAATTGATTTATTATCACCATTAAAGTAGGAAATAGATTACTAAATCATTTTTTAGTAAAATATATTACTCTGGAATACTTAAATATCTTGATTAATGCACTTTTTCTAGTGTGTTAATTGATTTGAATGTAGTAAGGTTTTATGAAAAATGCCAGCTGGAACAGTAAAATGGTTTAACAGTAAGAAAGGCTTCGGTTTCATAACCCCTGACGATGGTTCCCCAGATGTATTCGTCCACTATACCTCCATTACAGGAGAAGGAGACGAATTCAAAATTATATATGAGGGAGATATCGTAGAGTATGAAATCACCGAGGGAAAGAAGGGACCTCAAGCTAGTGATGTTAAAGTCACTCAAAAGGGACCTAGAATAAATACCCGTGGCCGAAAATCATTTTATTAATAAATTTATTTATTTAATAAAAAGGTTAGTAATAGTTTTAAGAATTAGGAATTTTGCAAGATAGGAAATAGACAATAAAGGGATATAAAACTTCTTCTTTTGATTATTTTACATCTTTCATATTCCCTTTTTTTTTATATTTTTAGTAATATAGACTAAAATTGATTTACAAGAAAAAGAGGAAAAAAAAATTACAACTATTTATTGTAACATTTCGGTAAATGTTTTATTACCGATTAGTGCTCTATCAGGGGCAACATTGTCTCGTGTTTTTACCATTTTAATGGCATCACTAGGACAATTAGCAGCACAAACTCCACATCCGATGCAGTATTCTTCTCTAACTACCATCTCCTCATCAGATGAGTCAGCTTTTATGGGAAATTGGTGATATATCGCACCCTGGGGGCATTTTCTCATGCACGTCTCACATTTAGTACAGAGTCCATTATCCATTTTAGGAGAATAGTTCGATGGAACTGCAGCCTCCATGAATAATTTAGGGGGAAATAACACCCCACAATGACATCCACAGCAATTGCAAACAAACACCGAAGATTCGTTACCTTTATCAAAAACAGCATTATGTACCAAGCCTCTTTTTTCTGTTTCTTTAAGAAATTCGATAGCTTCCTCTTTGGTCATCAATTTTGCCCCGCGAACTCCTAAATCAACCATCATTTTCCCAGCTGCACCGGCTACAAAGCATCCCATCTCGGCAGGTGCTACTTCACATGGTTCTCCTGAAAGCTCCCCAATAAGACGGCACTGACATGTGATAGAAGCAAATTGATCATGATTATCAATTAAATTCTTTACAGATTCGTAGGGTAAAGTTTGTGATTCAACATCAAAATCTTCATTAATTTCAATTAATTTTTCTTGAGCTTCAAGGGGAAGTATTGGTCTTAACGGTCTCCACCCCTTTTCATTAAAGGAGCCTTGTGGTGCTACTTCCTTAAAAAGATCCCAATATAAATTCGCCGCCTTTTTTATATTCTCTTCTGTGTCTGCGCTTCTCTGAAAATATTTTTCGAAAATGCCAGGTAGAATTGGATCAAGACAATATTTTGTTCCCCGCTTTGATATTGTACCTTTTCTTAAGGGTTTTTTGAGTAATTGTTTAATTTCATCCTTAGATAAACCAGATCTTTCTTGCAATTGCCTGAGAGAAGTCCATTGATCTGCTGGTTCAAAGTGAGAAAGAAGTTTAATCTCTTCTTCATTCCAGAACACCTTCATTAGCTTTTTAACTTTTCTATGTTTTGGTGTCTTAATAGGGCCTATTACCAATTTTTGCCTTACAATTTCATAATTATCCACTTCTGTCATAGGTTATACTAAGATTAAAATTAATATAAAACTATCCATGGAGGAATTTAGATGCTATTTACGTTATAAGAATTTAACTCTTAACAATATATCGTTGAATACAACGTTTATCACCGCTAGTAAGAGAAGATGGCATCTCAAATTTAATGTCAGGGTTATACCCGTTTAAAATAGCTGTGTCAACATGCTCGCAATATATCTTTCCTACATCTTCTTTACCCCAATCTTTGCAGCCATCACAAAAAACACAACTCCTTATGACAACTTCCACATTTCCTTCTACAATCTCAATTTTATATTTTGTTGTTTCACTAGAGTCAAATGTATTATATACTAAGAAATTCTTAAGTGTCAACTCTTTTCCTTTCGAAATAACAAGTTGTCTTATTTCTTCCCCTCTTCTTTTTCCAAATTGCTGTACTGCTCTAACTATTGCTTCTCTCCCTTTTTCTCCAAAGGAATTAATTACTTCTTCAGATATACTACAAAACAACCTCGCAAATAAATTGAAGTGGGGGATTTTATACTTATTCCCAATTTCTTTTTGCTCTCGTAAAGCCTCAAGAAGATCATCATTAGTGAATCCCTTAAATTCATTAGAAATTTATTGTCACCTTTATTTTGTATATTATTTTAATTTGAGTAAGTGATTATATTGTATTTATTATTTTTTCTTATAATCCTTTCCAATACTAAACGCATTTCCTAGATGTTTTCCTACTTCCCAATAATTATTGTCGATTGAAAACACAAATGGTTTTACTTTTTTAATATCTGGTATCTCATTTGTGAGATATTTCTCTTCGGCATAGGCGTTTATCACTCTTCCAATAAAAATCTCATGACCTTTTTCTGCGCCGGTAAATTCTTTAGTATCTATAGTTTTAACAACCTTACATTCAACATTTATAGGAGCTTCTGTTATCATAGGAGCTGTTTCTAATTCTCCGTAAAACACCTCGAACACATCTGATTTGTCTACTTCCTTACCTGATACTAGTCCTACATAATCAGCAGCTACCACCATTTCTTCTGAAGGGATATTCACACTAAAGGTCCCATTCTCTTTGATTCCAACATTGGTATGATGTGTTTCATACGAAGCAATCGCAAAGACTGGTGGTTTGTATTCAACAATATTTACCCACGCTAAGGCCATAAAATTCGGTTTACCATTCACATTGGTCCCGATAACTGAGACGGGCATGGGGTATAAATAAACTCCCGGTCGAATTTTATTTTTTGTCATAATAAATCATCTATTTTCTCGATACGTTATTCATTTATTTAAGGAATCTAAAAGGATTATAAAATATAAAACTTCGATTTTTTGGATTTATAATTTTAAATTCGTGGGTAATATGCCAATTCAAAAGAAAAGAGTCATAAAATTAGAGTTTAATCCATTAGGTGTTGAAATCTGTAATTTCTTCTATGGTAAAAAATATAATCTGCACTAATAAATATTGTAATTAACAAAGTTGGACATGAGTGCCCGTGAATTATTTGGTTTGATTAAGCAAAAAAAGAATAATATAATTGGAGCAATTGTTGTTGTTACTGCTTTTATCTTGATTGTATGGCTTGGTAGTGCCTCTTTTTACTTCTAAGTAGTGATAACATATTGCTGCTCTAATATTTTTTAAATTTATAAAAAGATAATCATTCATAGATATTTTAATATCAAAGTTTGCATGTTTCTCCATTTTTTATTATTAGAACGTTATCAACATTTTCTTTAAACCAGTTCGGGTTGTCAGTGTGAACAGGGATTATAGTTTCAGGGTCAATAGTATCAATTGCCCAAAGTAAATCTTTTCTGGATGCATGCCCAGAAGCATGAAATCCTTTCATGAATGTTGGTTTGGGTTTTCCATGATCATTAACAATATCAAAACCATAAATTTTGAAACCAAAATATGTGAGCCAATTGTATAAGCGAACAAAATCGAACTCGCTTTCTTCTTCAAAGGCTTCGCTAGATGAATAAATATAAGTTCCATCTTTCGGTTTAATGTCTAATAAGTTTTTGATATCAAATAGTGAAAAACACAACAGATAATTCTCGGGATTATTTGAGATCTCCTTAGGATCAACATAATGAATATCAGACTTCCCTTTCAAGTATACATCTTCCCAATTCCGTTTCATTGATCTTAATTCGCCAAACACTAGGAGATCACCAGTTAAATTCACCCCTTCAGTGTTTTCAATTGCAGAAAGTAGATAGGCATCTCTAGAAGTAACAACAAGAGATCTCCCGATTCCATCTGAAATTTTCCGAAATGTTTCAAGTCGTTCAAAATTCCTAGCAGAAAAGTCTGCGATAATAAGTCCTTTTGCTAACTCAGCAGTTCTTCTGCAATTTTCATACACGATATCTTCTGACTCACTAATATCTTTCTTAGCTGCTCTTGTGCCTTCTATAATAAGGATTGAAGCATCTTTTGCTTCGCGAATAAATTTTTCGCTTTTTTTCCCTTTTTTCCCATGTAAACGAAAATCACCAGTATAAACAATTGAAGTATCTCCTGAAATAATAAAACCTGTAGCACCATAAATCGAATGATCTACCTCAAAAGGTTTAATATCAAAGGGAAGGGAGAAGTTTTTGAGCTGAGATATATTCCCCTCTTCTAATTTTTTTCTACTTTTTAAATAGGTTTCCATAAAATCTGTAAGTTTATCGGAAAAAGTATGAGTTAGAACAAAATCCCTCCCAACATCCTTTGTTCTATCAGTTTCCAGAATTCTACCGTCTTTTTTAGGATTTTTCAATGAATAATAGACAACATCAGATCCAAGTGCTGGAGTTGAACAATCTAATATTCCTTTGAGGAGCATTAGAGTAGTAGGAGAGCATATTATCGGATATTCAGGGTTGAGCAACCCGATATTACCAAAATGATCCATATGTGCGTGACTTAATAAAATAGCTTCAACATTCAATTTGGGAAAAGAGGAGATCTTATAATCTAAAGGAATTAGATCTTTTCGATAAACATTAAGTTTAGGTATTAAATTAAGCTGAAAAAGGTCATAGATTCCCCTTATGGAACGAGAGGACAAAAATTCTTGATAATATACTTCATATGTCTTGAAATTCATACCAAAATCAAGAAAAAATCCTTTTCCATTTTCTTCAACAAAGATTTTATTTCCACCAATTGTATTAGCACCATCATAAATCGTTATGGATGTCATTTTCATCGAAAAACAAATGTGAAGGGAGATTAAATTTTTTATCTTAAGTTATACAAAGGAAATTCATTCTCTTTAATATGAGTATGAGGGATCTATTTATTTATGGAGTCCCAAGTATTAAACGCAATTTATTAATTTGTTAAGTGCCTAAACTATAAGAATATACTTTAAATAGATTAAAAGATGATAATAAAAACATGTCTTCTGATTCTAGAAATAAGAAAGAAATAATCGAATCTAGTAGAACTCCCCGATTTCTGGAAATAGTAATTTATATTCTATTTTTCTTCGGACCTTTAACAGGGAACGTTATTGTGGTGTTATTTCACACGCTTGCAACAGAATTCAGCGTAACCCAAACCTCGATTCTTGTTGCTATCCCTGCTTTTATGTTCCCGTTTGCAGTTACTCAACTTTTTTCGGGAGCTATTTCAGACATCAAGGGAAGATTCCCTGTATTATTATTTGGTTTAGTTTTGTTTGGTGTTGGGATGATCTTAGCAGCTTCATCGATTTCAATAGAGATGTATGCTGTAGCAAATATTTTAAGCGGAATAGGATTTGGTTTTATTAATCCCGTACTAATCGCCTTAATGACAGATGTTACAGCTCCACCCAACATCCCTAAAAAAATGGGGTATCTTGGTGCTAGTGCTAATCTGGGAGTGGGAGTGGGACCTGTAATTGCCTCTCAAATGATTGCAATTGGGTGGCGATCAATATACATACTTTTTATCGCAATTACCATTTTCGGTTTTGTCTATTTGATAACTACAAAACGCCCTCCTCAAAAAATTTCCTCAGAAATAGGAGTCAGGACACTATTTTCACAACTCTCTGTAGAATTACGTCGATTGGTGGTTGTAATAATGATATTTTCAGCCTTTCTAATATCACATACTTACCTAGCACTCAATATTTGGACATCTAGGATACTCTCAGGACCCCCACCCGTTATAGATGAGAGCATAGTAGGATCCATATTAGGGATAGCTGGAGTTGGGGCTGCGATAACAGGGGGATTAACAGGATTAATTATAAAAAAAAAAGATCCAGCAATCCCTTTAATTATTGGATTTATCCTATTGTTTGTCTCCCTAGCAATTTTATTGTTAATTGGTGATATTACTCAACCACAGGTGTTTATATATTTAGCAGTAGGATGGATAATTGCTGGACTAGCAGGGGGAATATTATTTCCCGCAATTACATACTATAGTCAAATTCTTTCACCAGAAAGGCGTGGAGCATTAGCTGGACTACTTACTGCCGGTTATTTTATCGGAATTGCCTTAGTTCCTACGACACTGGCACCGATCTACTCTGAATTTGGGGTAACCGGGATATATCTTACCATTTTAGGAATATCTATTCTTTTCGTTATAACTGTAACTTTATTATACTTATTAGCACGACGAGTTAATAGAAATGAAGTCCCAAACTAATCTACTATTAAACTCATGAAATTCTATATAGCGTGAACTAAAATTTCAATTTATGTGTTTTTTTTAATCTTTTTTCTTTCAAGTTTAAGGATTCCTTTTCTCCTTGAATAATCCTGAAGACATTTTTCTTGTCTTCGGTTTCTTTTAAAGCTTTCTCGAGTTTTTCTTCTAACTCTTCATCGGAGATATTATTTTCGTTCACAAGGTTAAAAGAGAAAAAGAATAATATAAATTTTATTTAAATTTTTGACTGAAATCTTGTTAAATTCCAATAGCTTGTAGATCTTAGGCTTTTATCATTACTAACAACATTTTGAATTTTTCTTTAGCCTGTAAAGCATGTGGCTCATTGGCGGGCATAATTATCATTTCCCCCTTCTTCACAAGATGTGCTTGTTTAGAAATAGAAATTTCTGCCTCTCCATCAAAAACATATACTAGTGCATCAAATGGTGCGGTATGTTCACTTAATCCCTCACCTTTATCAAAAGAGAATAACGTAACCGTCCCAATATTCTTATTAATTAAAGTTCTGCTTACAACAGAGCCATCTTGATAAGCCAACATTTCATCTAAATTAAACACTTGAGCTAAAAGATCCTTTTCACTCATATATCTCTCATTTTTTATAATTTTTTAGTTCTTAACTTAAAAAAAGATATGGTCTATATATATTTAAATTCGAACATGTTTCCAAAAGTGATGTCTGTATAAATATCAGAAGATCTCTAAACATTTTTAAACTAAAATTGTATTTATTTTTATATTACAAGAATTTTCATATGAGTGAGTGGAATGCAATTATATAAGATTGGGGAGCAAGGAGAACTAGTCAACTTGGATCGTTTAAGATTTGAAGAAACAGATGTGTATCTTGTGGATGATGAAGAAAAAAATACAATCTACATTTGGGTTGGATTTAGCGTTGATCAAACCAAGAAAGATATCACAGCTAATATAGCACGAAAAATTGATAAAGAGCGTGGGGGATCTGCAAAAATTCTCATCATGAAGGAAAAAAGAGAGTATGGATCATTTTTATCTATGATGGACAGCTTCAAGAAGGGTTTGATTCCAGGTAAGAGTGTAGAGAGAAGACCTGAGTTTGTGTTTGATACACCTCCAGAAAGTATCGCATCAATAGGACTCGATGGTACACTTGAAAAACGAGAAGATAGCCCTGAAACAAAAATCAAAAATTGGCTACAACAAATTCACGATTATAGAGGCCCTTGGACTGATGTAGAAGAAGAAAAGCCAGCTCAAGCAGCTAGTTTCGTTAGACTTGATACTAAACCAGAAGGAGTTGAAATCAAGGAAGATGTCGAATTAGAAGAGGAATCGTATATAGAGGAAGATATCGAACAAGAGGATGAATCAGATTTTAAAACTCAGATTAGGGAAGCGGCTTATTATCTTTCCTTAAAGAAATATTCTTATGATGAATTATGCTGGATACTAGCAGAAAAGATTCAGAAAATGAGTCTCAAAATGCCTTCTATTGAAGATATTAAGAGAAAAGCAGAAGATGTATTCCGATCCTCTTGTAGTTATGATGAATTATGCTGGTTAAATGCGGAAATGGATCATCTAATCAAAAAAAACTATCTTGATTAACTTTGGGAAGGAGAAATCATGCCGATGTTAGAGATTGATTATGAAAAATGCACATATTGCAAAAACTGCTTATATTCATGCTATTATATAAGAAATGATAGGGAAAATGAGAGAGTCAAATTTGAAGACCCCTATAATTTCTGTAACTTGTGTGGACACTGTATTGGGAAATGCCCCGTTGATGCAATTTCTTTTAAAAATTTTGGAGAGACAATTGAATTCGAGAAAGGCACGAAAGTTCATGATTTAATCCCCTATGAAACATTGCATAAATTTATGAGTGGGAAGAGATCTATAAGACAGTATAAAGCGACAAAAGTTCCACGAGAAGTTATGAAAAAGATTGTTGCAACCATGAGTTATGCTGCTACTGGGGGAAATATTCGCAGATTGAAATGCCTTATAGTTTCTGATGATGAAAAAATAAAAACACTTTCAGATCTTATCATTGATGAGATGCTCTCAGATCCAGCAACAACTGAGAGATATAAGCAAGGTTTAAAACTCATGAGAGAACGAGGTAGAGACCCTGTTTTTTATAAAGCACCACATTTAATAATTCTTTATTCAGATTATGAATTTGATGCTATGAACTCCACAATCGCTCTTACGCAGGGGATGCTTAGTGCTCAATCGTTGGGATTAGGATCATGCTGGATTGGGATGGCGCATGTGTTTTTAAATAATAAAAAGGAAGCAAAGAAAGAGCTATTTGGCATCGAGGATAGAGTATGGGGAGTCATCATTATAGGATATCCTGCCGTAAGGTTTTATCGAATCCCCCCTCGACCCCTAATGGAAACTAGAGGATTAGAAGAATTAGAATAAATAGAAAAGAAATGTAGTAAAAAATATTTCTTATTTTAACCACAACAAGTGTTGCCTTGTGGATTTTTTAAACGAGCTCGAGCATCCCATAGGCATCCACATCCTTTACGTTCTTGTAAAAGAATCGCCATAGCAGGACAATTCCTCTTGCAAGCACTACATTCGGTACATCTCTCAGGTTCCAAAATTTCGAATTTTCCATTATTATCTGGTTGAGGGATGCCGAATGGACACACCTCACCGCAAACTCCACATCCTGTACAGAGATCGGGAGATATTGATATTTTTGGGAGATTTATTGTAATACCTATCGATGCTGGTTTTAAGGTTATTTTAAGCACATCCTTTTTTTTTAATTCTCTAAGTAAATTGTAGTTTTGATCTTATTTATGTTATATGATTATCTAAAATAAAACAAGTCCGACAGCTGCAAGAATGATTCCGATGATGAGCATGGGGAGGTGAATTTTTCTGAAAGTCGGATATTCTTCTTGAATCTCAGCAGGGCTAGTAATCATAGAATATCCACTAAAGCTCATTGTAGAGAAAAATGCTAGCCAGAAGAAAAAACATATATTCAATAGAATAAGTAGAAAAGATTGATGAAGTATCCAAGTTATCCCACTTAGCAAAAGGATATTCAATATTCCAAAAAAGATTCCTTTTATAATAAACTTCCTCGTAAACTTCGTCAAAGGAAAAAGAAAAGCTATTAACCCGTTAGCAATTATGATCCACATCCAAATTTCACCGATACTCCACAATTTACCAAACCAGAATGGTGTTACCAAGCCCAATCCTAACAGAAATATTAGCAAAGCAAGAGTTGGCCATAGAAAGATTTTTCTCAGTAAGAAAGTTGTATGGGTCATAAATGCTCTTAATCGGTGAAATGATGTAAATCTAGCAAGTTTCCATTTGTCTGGTTTCTTTGCTGGTCGCGTTTTTATAAATTCTGGCAAGAACTTTGCCCACACAGGCCCAAATAAGATATTAAAAGGAAATGAGGGGGATTCACTTTTAATCAATGGAGCAGCAACACCCCCCGCTGCGAGTTGGGGAAGAATCAACGTTTTTCGAGTTGTAATTTTATCAATCCCGGTTGCTTCAACTGCTTCAATTAATTGCTTATTTCCAAAATCATCTCCTCTCGCAGCACACCAAACATTAATACCCCTCGAATCCACGCATAATACCCATGCATCGAGGTCTTTGAGTGCCCTCATAACTTTAATATAAGTAAATAGATAATTAGCGGTTACTATGATAGGGGATTTCTCATCAGGTTTACCAGATCTATAAATCCCTGGTTCAATAGGGACGAGATCTGATTGTCCTGTAAACATGCATCTATAGATTTGCATTTGTGAAAGAAATCCCTTGAATTTTCTCTGTGAGGGACAATAGTATCCCGGTTCTTTATCTTCTTCAATATCTCGTTTTACTAGTTCAAGAGCTTTAATTGAACCATGACCCCAATTTCTTTCCTCCACAACATCAAATCCTATAGGTGCTAAGTAATTAAAAAACCACTTTACAACAGATGTGGTTGGGAGTCTTAGTCTTCTTAATTTTTTCCTATACCACCATCTTTTTAATTTAAAGCTTAATTTCCAGAATCCTGAAGGTATAAACTCCGCGACAAGCAGTAATTTCCCTCCCGATTTAAGCATTTTCCATGCTTTTCTTAGAAAGATTTGTTGCTCGAACGATCTTAGCTCAGAAAGCATAAATGTGCTAACAATAGCGTCTTTTGATTCATCTTCTATAGCTATGTCTTTAATTGTTCCCATTTGATAAATAAGATTAAGGTCTTTCTCTGAGGGGTAATTTTTCATTGCAGTGTTAATCATTTGAAAATTTTTATCAATTGCTAAGATATTATTACCTTTTAACGCCATTTTAGTTGCGAGTGTACCGGTACCACATCCAACTTCCAAAATGGAATTATTTGTCCCAATTCGTTCAATGATCCACTCTTTAACTTCATTATTAACACCCTTAGTTAAAGCAGTAAATTTTTCATCATAAGTTTCAGGTTCAAGTTCTAGTTTACGCATAAAGGTTACGGCGATATTGATCACTTCTTCTTAATTAAATTTTAATTTAATTGTGAAAATGATATATTATATTAGAATAATTGTTCAATTTCTTGGAAAAATGAGAAAAATTGGACTATTCAATATTTTTATATATTTCCCCTCCTTAAATAAGTTGTAACTCTATTTAAAATAGGTAATTATAATGGAAGAAAGTGAAGA
>JAEOTL010000101.1 GCA_016839845.1 Promethearchaeota archaeon | reverse complement strand
TTCGATATTATTTTTACTCATAATCTTAATTCATTCTCGATAAATTATTAATTACACAAAAATTTGATATTACTTTAATGTTTATCGAGAAATTCTATAAATCTGGATGAAAAAGTTCTAATTACTCTTATCAATATTGGTTTTCTTTATCGACCTGATTTATAGGAGGCTTTCCATTAGCTATATTCGCAATATTCTCAGCGATAATCCTAACAACTTTTTCAGAATATTTAGTAAAATCGGCATACCCGATATTGTGGGATGTTGCAATTACATTGGGCAACTCCCAAAAAGGATACCTTGAGGGTTTATCTAATTCAGGCTTCCATGAAGGATCCCACCAATGGGGGATCCACCATACATCAAGGGCTGCTCCTGCTATTTTATCTTCTTTAAGGGCTAAATACAACGCTTCTTCTTCAATAATCGCGGCTCTTGCAACATTAATCAGATATGCTGTTGGTTTCATTAATCCTATCTCACGTTCTCCAATCATCCCTCGTGTTGCGGGAGTAAGTGGAACGATTACAACAACAAAATCAGATTCAGAAAGGATATAATCGAGGTCTTCAGGCCCCCCTATAAATTCGAGGTTCATGCTTTTTCTTAAATCCTCTGATTTGCGCCTTTTTAGAGCTAATATTTTCATTTCGAATGCTTGTAATCGCTTTGCAATTTCGATACCAATATGTCCTAATCCTATTATACCTACCTTTTTCCCTCGTAATTCGGTACCTCGATGACGTTCAATATTGGGGAATGATTTGTTACGCTGAACAACTCGCCTAGCCAATGCCAGAAGCAAACTTATTGCTCCTTCAGCAAGAGGCACAGGATTTGCCCCAGATGTGTTTGCTACAAAAACATTATCACCAATTGCGTCAAAGGGTAGTGCATCTACACCCGCTCCAGTTTTCTGAATAAGTTTTAAATTTTTGGCGTTCTCCACAACAACGTGGGATAAACGAGTACACACAATAATATCGGCATCTCGAGCGAGTTGTACTAATTCCTCTTCAGTTCCTTTTTCTGGGGTAATTAACTCAACATCATCTGGTAACAAATCTTTTTGTCTTGCTATCCAGTCCGATAAAGAGGGACGTACAACCAATACTTTCATGATGTATTCTACAAAATTAGTTTTTATAGAAATTATTAATTACACAAAAATTTGATATTGCTTTATATTTAATCAATTTAATCTTGGAAAAAGGATTTTAGGTTTTAACATTTTTGAACCTGGTTTTAGTTTTCCAACTTTAATATCATATTCAATGATTTCATCAGGTATTTTATTGGCACCAATAATGTTTAAAACTTCATTTGCAATACTTGGCATAATTGGATATGCAAGTTCAAAAAGGACTTTTATTCCATCTAATACAGTGTATAAAATTGTTTTCAATTCCTCCAAATTTTCTTCTTTTTTTACCAGTTTCCAAGGAGTCACATCATTAAAATATTTATTGAGCCTACTTCCAATTAAAATAATTCTTTTAATTATTTCGTGAGCTGTTTCTAATCCTATTCGCCTAAAATCTAGTGTTACCTGATCGCTTAAAAATAGTTGTATCTCCTTTTCTCTTTGACCAAACTTTCCTGGTTGAGGTATTTTCTCATCAAAATTCTTAAATGTGAAACTACAAGCACGGTAGAGGAGATTTCCTATATTATTTGCTAATTCCGTTTCGTAACTAGAATTTATCAATGAATTGCTAATTTTTGAATCTGTATATGTCATTTTGCTACATAAATAGTATCGCATCGCGTCTGTCCCAATTACCTGTTGAAGTTTTTTTGGATCTATGACATTTCCTAATGACTTTGACATTTTAATTCCTCCTTCACCAACCCAAAATCCATGAATCTGAAAAGATTTTGGTGGACTTATATCAAGAACTTTAAGTATTATAGGCCAATAGATACAATGAGTTTTAACTATATCTTTAGCCAAAATATGAATGCAATTACTCCAATATTCATTAACATCAGAAATTTCCTCAAAATTTAATTTAAGATTAGAGACGTAATTTAAAAGAGCTTCAAACCATACGTAGGTAACAAAATTCTCGTCAAAAGGGAAATCAATTCCCAAACTTACCCTACTTTTAGGACGAGAAATACATAAGTCTTCTAATGGTTCATCTAACATAGCTAATACTTCTTTTTGAAAAACAGTGGGTTGAATTAAATCTTCATTTTTCCGTATGTAGTTCTTTAGCCAAGATTGATAATCACTAATCTTTAGAAAATAATTCATTTCTTTTTGCAGTTCTGGCGTTGTTTTGTGATCAGTGCATAAACCATTTTTATCTAAATCTGAAGGTTTTTTAAATTGTTCACATCCAACACAATATAAACCTTCATAAAATTTCTTATAAATCAGTTTCTTGCTGAAAAGTTCATTCAAAACCTTCTTTACATAATTTTTATGACCTTCATGGGTAGTTCGAACAAAAAAATCAAAAGAGATATTTAATTTTTCAAATAATGACTTAAAGACATTCGCTTGTTGGTTTAAATATTCTGCCTGAGGAAGACCACTCATACTAGCACTAGCTTGGTTTTTTTGTCCATGTTCGTCAACCCCAGTTGTATAAAAAACTTGAGTCCCACGCATTTTTAAAATCCGTTTTAAAATATCGCCCATAATTGAAGTATGGGCATGTCCAATATGAGGATCGGCATTTACATAATAAATAGGAGTAGTAATATACACTTTTTTCATGTTTGAGGACCTCTTAAAGATTTTTTTATTTTATACTTATTAATTCTTCTCTTGACTTTTAATTTTTAAAAGCCTATTAGATAGATTAATCTAATTTATTATTGTTTTACCATCTCTGCATTAAACCTGTTTTGACTCTCTTCTGGTGTTGCTTTATAACGTAGCAACTTAAAATTTACATTTTTTATCGTACCTTTAAATTCAAAGGGAGATTCGTAGTCATTGGTGACAGGTGATAAATTATTCCTCCCGATTTGTAAACCTGAAGCGGATATCATTCTTAAAACAGATGGTGTTTGAACTGAGCCACTTTCTTTGCCCTCTATTAATAGAGAAATATTACCTATATTATCTTTTCTTCGAAATTCAACTCCAATTGTGGATGAATCCGTTGGAACGTTGCGATCGGAACGCACTACATAATGATCAGTATATATATTATAATCAAAAACAAGCTTATTTTCTTTAATATAACAACTTAGTCCTACATTTTGAGTTCCATATGTGAAGATTACTCCATCTATATTTTCATCAGATCTTTGGATTTCTGCAGTCATAATCCATGAACGGTTCCCAATAGCGGGAGAAACATCAGAAGGTAATTGAGAAATTGGTGGATAATAAGTATATTCACGACCTTCATGAGGGTATCCCGGTAGAAATTTAGGTGCAAATAGTTCAACCGTTCTATCATCAAGAGGTAGCACCTCATGCTTTCCAGCTTCAACCCACCATAGGTCAATAAGGTTTCGTAATTTCTCTGGATGTTTTTCAGCTAAGTTATCGCATTCAGAAAAATCCTCATCTAAATTATATAACTGCCATTCTTCTTGATCGTACGGTGTTCCTTGTATATGATTTGTAACAGCTTTCCAGCCATTAGCCCAAATCCCTCGACGTCCAAACATCTCAAAATATTGAGCGTTTTTACGTGAGGGTTCATCTGCGGAATTAAATGTGTACAACATAGAAGTTCCGGTGATGGGCATTTGATCAAATCCTTTATAAGTGGAAGGGGGATCTATTTTTAGTGCTTCAAGTATAGTAGGAACGATGTCGGAAACATGATGGAATTGATTTCGGATCCCACCAGGATCCTGGATATGAGCAGGCCATTTAATTATACACGAATCACGAATACCACCCCCATATGTAAACGACTTATACCACTTAAGAGGAGTGTTTCCAGCTTGTGCCCAACCCCATGGGTAATTCGGATAACTATGTGGACCTCCTATATCATCAATATGATCTTGGACTTTATCAATGTCTTCTGGTATTCCATTGAAAGATTTAAATTCATGCATCACGCCTGTTTTACCCCCTGCAGGAGCAGCACCGTTGTCTGACAGTAAAATGATCATCGTATCATCTGAAATATTAATCTCATCAAGAAATGATAACAATCTACCAATGTGATGATCTGTATGATCGAGAAATGCTGCAAATACTTCCTGCAATTTTAAGGCAAATTTTTTCTCTTTATCGGATAGTGTCTCCCAAGGCTCTACTCCCGGATTATGCGGGGCTAATTTTGTACCAGGTGGGATGATACCCGTTTCTAATTGTTTTTTAAACCACTGTTCTCTAATAACATCCCAACCTGCATCGAAACGACCCTTATATTTATCAATGAACTCTTTTGGAGCTTGATGTGGAGTGTGAGTAGCACCAAAGGCCAAATAGAGGAAAAATGGTTGCTTAGGATATATAGATTTATGATCACGAATGAATTCAATAGATTTATCAATGAGATCTTCATTGAGATGATATCCATCTTCAGGTCCCTTAGGTGGATCGATGGGATGATTATCATAGGTTAACGAAGGATAAAATTGGTCGGTCTCCCCCTGCATAAATCCATAATAACGATTAAAACCACGCTGTAAGGGCCAGTTTTCAAACGGTCCAGCGGCTGATGATTGAAACATTGGTGCTAGATGCCATTTCCCGACCATTAATGTAGAATAACCATTTTCTCGAAGGATTTCTGCAATAGTTGCTGCGTGTGGGGTAATATAACCTCGCATATGTGGGAATCCTGTATCATAATTAGAAATTGAACGCACCCCCACAGAATGATGATTCCTACCGGTTAATAAACACGCCCGAGTAGGCGAACACAGAGCAGTTGTGTGAAAGTTCGTATATCTTAAACCACCTTGAGCAAGACGATCAATATTAGGTGTATCAATATTAGATCCATAACAACCAAATTGAGAGAATCCTGTATCATCAAATAAAATAACAATAATATTCGGGTAATCTTTCCCTATTCCTTTCGGTTTTGGCCACCATGGTGTCGATTCGGTGTGAGTCCTTCCAATCTTACCTTTAAATTCTTCAAATCTGCTCATTTTTTTTACCCTATATTTTAGTGAATATCAATAGAAAAGGTGATTTCACCATTTTAGTATAATAAAAGATAAGATCTTTTATAAAGCTAAACATAAGGTTATTTATGGCAAATGAAATTCCATTAACTCCAGAGGAATTGGATTATGCACAGAGAGCAGAGAAGATATATGATGAAATGAAAAAAAATCCAAATAACAGTCCGGGAATTCTTGTACAACAATTAGCAGAAAAAATACCTAACAACTATGCTGTCTTGTTCGAAGATGTTAAATTGACATGGGAAAATTTTAATCAAGCTAGTAATATTGTCGCCAACTATTTTCTTAGTATTGGATATAAAACCGGAGACACAATAGCACTTATGATGGATAATTGCCCTGAAATTCTTTCATTCCCTATTGGTATCAATAAAATCCAAGGACTTGTGTCTTATATCAACATTAATCAAAGAATGAATGCTTTAATTCATGCGTTTCGAGTTAGTGAACCGAATTGGATCGTTATTGATGGAAGTAATTTACCCTATTTAATTGATATCTTTGATGAATTAGACTTTGAGACGAGTAATGTTTTAGTGATTAACGAAAAAACTAAAATCAGCCATAGCTTTTACGATCTAGATTGGGACTTATATCACATACCAGCCGATAATCCCAAAACTACATATAATTCATATTTGACTGATATAAACTCTTACATTTTTACGTCTGGAACAACTGGTCTCCCAAAGCCAGCAACACAGAGCAATATGCGTTTATTAAACCCTTTTGGCAGGTTAGCGTTAAAACTAACCCAAGATGATGTTATTTATTGCCCTTTACCATTATACCATTCACATGCTTTGGTTAATGGATGGGGTTCTAGTTTACATACAGGTTGTACATTTGCTTTTCGAAAAAAATTTTCAGCATCCAACTTTTGGAAAGATATTAAGAAATTTAACACTACTATCTTCTTTTACATAGGAGAAATTCCAAGATATTTACTCAATCGTCCAGAATCAGAATATGTTGAAAACACTACTCTAAAAAAAATGTTTGGCTTAGGTTTACGTAAAGATATTTGGGAAGAATTTAAGTCAAGATTTAAAATTGAACAAATTCATGAATTTTACGGGGCTACAGATGGTGCTGGTGGATTTTATAATGGGGAAGGGAGACCTGGTATGCTAGGAAAAATCTCTACACCAGGAACACATGCTATTGTAAAAATTAGGCAAGATTCTGATGAATTACTTAAAGATGAGAAAGGAAATTATATCCAATGTAAACCCGCAGAAACAGGTATGCTTTTAGTAGCTATATCTGAAAACTCGTTTTATTTAGGTTATAAAGATAAAGATCAAACAGAGAAAAGAATCATAAGAAATGTTTTACAGGAAAATGATATCTTCTTCAATACTGGAGATCTGGTTAATTTACATGATGGAAATTGGGTTTCTTTTGCAGACAGGTCTGGGGATACATTTAGATGGAAAGGTGAAAACGTTTCAACGTTAGAAGTTGAACATATAATCAATATGTTTACTGATATTGAGATGTGTAACGTTTTCGGGGTGGAAATACCAAAACATGATGGTAAAGCAGGAATGGCGGCAATAAAATTAAAACCTTCTAGCGAGTTTAAACATAAAGAATTTGCCAGTTTTATCATTAACAGATTACCAAAATATTCAATTCCTATATTCGTTAGAGTTCAAAGAGAACTGGAATTAACAGGAACACTTAAATTAAGGAAAGTAAACCTTCGAAAACAAGGGTATAATATCGAGATAATAAAAGATCCCATTTATTTATGGAATTTCTCATCTCAATCTTATGAGTTACTTGATCAAGATGAGTATTTAGTAATTATGGCGGGGAAAAAGGATTTATAATAAATCTACGGAAAATTATTAGTAGAATAAATTATAAAAAATTCCTATTATTTCTTCTAATAATATTAAATACTTGCTTATCAAATTACACTAAATGTGACTGATTATGATACATACAATTCCACATAAAATTCCTGCGCCGATATTGGTAAATTTAGAAAAGGGAAATTATGATAAGATTATTTTATTTGCCCTCGCAGTTTTTGGGACTCATAAGATTAAAGAATTTATCAATAATACGAATGAATCTATTGAAAATAGAATGGATAAAACAATATTTTCTCAGTGGGCAGAGAAATTAAAGGAGAAGCAGTTTCTAGAAGAATATGAGTTGGACGATGAGAAATATTATCGTATTACTTCTAAAGGTGAAGATGAAGTACTGAGTTATCCAGAAGTTTTAAACTTTATAAAAATGTTTGAGGAAATCTTTGGTCCAATTGAAAAAGGAAAAGAATTGTCTTCAAAATCCGTTTCTGGTTATGAAATTACGTATAAAGATCATATATTCGGTTTATTAACATTAGTTTGGCGTTTAAATTCATTTTTACTTAAGGAGGAATTTGAGAAAATAGGACCAGACAAAAAAGTGTCTTTAGGAAAGTGTTTAGAGCGTAATGCAGTAAAATTTTCAGATAATAAGGCCCTTCTTTATGAAGACCAAGAATATACATATAAAGAATTGAATGAATGGATCAATCGATATAGCAACTTCTTTCTCTCTTTAGGTGTAGAAAGGGGAGAAATAATTAATGTCTTTTTAGAAAATAGACCCGAATTGATGTTCATAATGGCAGCAATGTCAAAAATAGGTACAATTGGGTCTTTAATAAATACTAGACAACGAGCAACAACGCTTAAACATAGTCTGAAATTAAACCCGGTAAGAATATATATTATTGGGGAAGAACTGATCGATGCTTTTGAAGATGTAAGGGAAGAACTAGAACTAACTTCAAAAGATAAATTATATTTTATTGCGGATAAGGGAGAAAAGGATATACCAGAAGGATTTATCGACTTTAAAGCCCAAGTAATAGATCAAGATATACAGAATCCTTCCACTACAGGTGATATTTTAGGAAGGGAAACATATGTGTTTATATTTACTTCTGGAACAACAGGACTTCCAAAGGCAGCTCACATCCGTAACGTCCATACTGTTGGATCTATGTTCGGGTGGGGCAAAATGGCATTAAATATGCAGCCTGATGATGTTTATTATATTTCTCTTCCAATCTACCATAGTAATGCTTTACATATCGGATGGGCCTCTGCACTTGTTAATGGATCAGCAGTTGCATTAGCACGCAGGTTTAGTGTAAGTAACTTTTGGAAAGATATCACGAAGTTTAAAGCTACATGTTTTAATTACATAGGAGAGATTTGTCGATACCTCTACAATCAACCACCTAGTCCGAATGATAGAAAACATACAGTTTATAAAATTGCTGGAAATGGGCTCAGACCAGAGATGTGGAAGGAATTTAAAGAGAGATTTGGGATAAGAGAAGTTTATGAGCACTATGGAATGACGGAAATGCAAGGAATGTTTTGTAATTACCTTAATAGAGACTGTACTATTGGAATCTGCCTTAATGATTACACCCTTGTAAAATATGATATTGAAAAAGATGAACCTATTCGCGGGGAAGATGGCTTTCTTCAAATGGTTGAAGAAGGTGAAGCAGGATTATTTCTCATGAAAATTCGGGATCCTTATACATTTGCAGGGTACACGAGCAAATCAGCAAGTAAGCAGAAAATAATTGAAAATGCTTTTGAAGAGGGTGATATGTGGTTATATTCCGGTGACATGATTAGATCAATTGGATATGGTCATGCACAGTTTGTTGATCGCCTTGGTGATACCTTTCGCTGGAAAGGAGAAAATGTATCTACATCTGAAGTTGAAGATGTTATATCTTCTTTGGAAGAAGTTGAGCATTCTTCAGTTTATGGTGTCATAGTCCCTAACACCGAAGGAAGGGCAGGTATGGCTTCAATTATCTCCAATAAAAAACACGAAGCATTTAATTTCAACGCATTGACAGAAGTGGTTAATGAGAATTTACCTAGATATGCAATCCCCCTTTTTGTACGTTTCTTATCTGAATTATCGACAACAGATACTTATAAAATCTCAAAATCAGATATGAAAAAAGTTGGTTTTGATATTAGTAAAACTGAGGATCCAATTTATGTACTTTTACCAAACCGCTCGGACTATACCCTTCTAACGGAACAAATTTACAAAGATATTGTTAATAAAAAATATAGATTTTAAGAAAAGAATTATATGCTTTAACAAGAAATTTTAAAATTACAATTAATTTTTATAAATTAATTGATTATAAAGAGAATTTTATAAAATATTGATGAAAAATGTCAGATGCAATAAAAGAAAAATATACGGAAGCTGTAAAGGCAATAAATGCTGCTAGTGGTACACCACTCGGAGTTACTGATACAACAATTGATATATTGAAGTTTATCGTCCCAGAGGAGTATTTAGATCTTATAACAGCATTCAAAAGCCGAAAATCTCAAACTATGGAACAATTAAAAGAAAATAGTGGGATGTCTGAAGAAGATATTTTAAGAAAAGTTGAATTTTTAGCGAAAAAGGGTTTAATAATGAATCAACCAAGCAGCTCGGGGTTAATGATTTTCAGATTGATGCCGTTCATTAATGTAGGTGTTTTTGAATACACATTCATGAAGAAACTTGAATACACTGACGAAGAGAAAGAACTAGCTGCACTTTTTCAGAAGTTACGGGATGAGGGACATAATCGAATGATGGCTAACTATGATTTTGTCATTAAAAACATCCTCCCAAATATACGACCAATTGATAGAACAGTACCTTTCACAGAGAATAGGGAAACTGGAAATGAAATTGAGATTGTCATTAATGAAGAACTTGAAACTCCCGTAGAAAAAATATTACCTACTCAAAATGTAAGAGAGATCATAAATAAATTCGATGACATTGCAGTAGGACATTGCTATTGTCGACACCATAAGGATTTAATAGGACACTCTTGTACACAGACAGATCTTCGAGAAAATTGCTTCTCATTTGGGAAATCCGCTCGTTATACAACTGAACAAGGCTTTGCCAGAATGATTACGAAGGAGGAAGCTTTAGAAATTTTAGCAAAATCTGAAGCAGATGGGTTAGTGCATAAAGCGTATCATCCCAATATGGACTTTAAACGTGATGAGGATAGTATATGTAACTGTTGCGCGGATTGTTGTGGGCAGTGGAGCGGTATAACCGTTAACCTAACAAATTATGTGTCTCAAATTAACCAAGATTTATGTGCGGGATGTGGAACGTGTGTTGAAAAGTGCCCTACAGGCTCAGTAGAATTAAACGATGAAGGAAAGTCTCAAAAAGTTGGTGATAGATGCATTGGTTGTGGAATTTGTGCTGCCTTTTGTCCTGAAAATGCAATCTCTCTAGTTGAAAAGGAACGAGTTGTAAGGTTAGCAGCTCCTCGACCAACCTAGATTAAATACATTTTTATTTTTTTTATCTTAAATTAAGAAGATGGATTTCCCGAGAGAGATACAGGAGCATGGAAAATAAAGAATTGACGGGTTTGGTGTACGGTCTGGAGAGATTTGCTATTCATGACGGTCCAGGAATTCGAACCTTAGTGTATATGAAAGGGTGCCCTTTAACATGCTTGTGGTGTTCTTCCCCCCATACACAGAAAAAGGCGCCCGAAATCCTGCACAATAACATGATCTGCCAAAAATGCGGATTATGTGTGCAGATCTGTGAAGTAGGTGCAATTAAGTTTTCCGAAGAGGAAGGACCGATCTTTAACCGTAAAATCTGTCAAACCGATGGTCGATGTGTGGAAGCCTGCCCCAACCAAGCACTAGAGCTCGCGGGAAAACCCATGACGCCTGAGGAGCTATTCCAGGAGGTTGATAAGGACAGCCCCTTCTACCGGCGATCAAAAGGCGGTGTCACGGTTGGCGGTGGTGAGCCCACGATGCAACATGAGTTTGTGAAAGAATTCCTCAAGAAGTGTAAGCAGAGGTATATACACACGGCGATAGAGACATGCGGCTATGTGAAGTGGGAATATCTTGAAAGTCTTCTTCAATATCTCGATCTCGTTTATATTGACATCAAGCACATGGATGCTACTGTACACAAAGAGATCACAGGAGTATCCAACGAAATTATCTTGGAGAATGCCAGGAAGGTTTCGGTTGTCCGTCCCATGATTGTGCGCATCCCCGTTGTGCCTGGTTGCAATGATTCTGATGAAAATATAGCGGCTACAGCAAAATTTGCAGGAGAGTTGGGGGAAAATCTAATACGGATTGACCTTCTGCCTTACCATTTGTTTGGCTCACAGACATATAGCCGGTTAGGAAGGGTATACAAACTTGAAGGTGTTCAACCACCAAGTGATGATCGCATGCAACGACTCAAAGAGCTTGTAGAATCCTTAGGTGTAAAGGCCCAGATAGGGGGGTAGGGGATTTTTTGTTTTTCTACTCTATTTTTAGTTCAAATCATCATTTTTGATATATATTTTTATTCGGGAAAATCTCATGAGGTAAGAATTTCAATTATGCAAATTAATTCTGTTGATGATAATCTTAAATTTATAAATTTAGATAATTTCATAAACACATGGGTATATATCAGTGATAAATTGTGTTTTTTAGTTGATCCAGGACCCACAGTATTTATAAACTCATTAAGGAAGAGCTTAGATTATTTAAAAATTGGCATAAATGATCTTGATTACATCCTTCTGACCCATCCTCACATAGATCATGCAGGTGGAGTTGGAAAATTGCTCAATTTCTTCCCTCACGCCAAAATTATATGTCACCCAAGAGGTATAAAGCATTTAATCAATCCTAAAAAACTTTGGGAGGGGAGTCTTAAGGTGTTGGGTAAAGCTGCTGAGTTTTACGGAAAGATTGAACCTGTTCCTGAGGATCGGATATTCTTCCAGGAAAAGATTGAAAATGGGCAAATCAGAGTAATAGAAACTTTAGGGCATTCTCCTCATCATCAATCCTACCTTTTTAAAGACGTCCTATTTGTTGGGGAAGCATGTGGTCATAACTATCCATCAGAAGAAATTATTTACTTACGTCCAGCGACACCTCCCATCTTTAATTATGATTTATACCTTTCTTCACTTCAAAAATTACTTAGCTTAGATTTAGCTGGTTACAAAATATGTTTTCCTCACTGGGGAATGAGAGATAACGCTGCTATGATGATAGAGATAGCCCATAATCAAATTAAAACTTGGGTGAGGGTGATCGAATCCCTTTACAATAAAAGATTGCAATCCAATTTTATGGAACTACTATTTGCGGAACTATTAAATGCAGATACAATATTTTCCAATTTAAGGTTATTAGATCAAGAAGTTCAATTGAGAGAACCCTTTACTATGAGACAAAGTGTTGCGGGAATTATTGGTTATATCGAGAATAAAAGAAAAACAAATGAAAAATTATGAAATAAACTCAAAATTTTCAGGTTGAATTATTCTTCTCTAAATATTTTTGTAAGGCATCAATTCCGCTCAGCATCCATTTATAACGTCCATCAATTCCCGCTTTCATACCCATTTCCGTAAAGATATAAAAAATATCGTTTTCAATCCCATCGAATGTCATATCTGCTACGAGATCCGGGGACATCGAACCCCGGTACCTATTTCTTATTTCCTCTAATCTTTTATTTAGTTCATCCCAATTTCTTGAACCCTTGCTGGGATTTTTTAACTCATTAGGTCGGTTTCTGTTACTATCAACAATTCCTGTATCTACAATTCCTGGGATCAACAGAGACACACTTACATTTGATTTAATTTTTTTTAGTTCTATTCTCATGCATTCTGATAATGCGGTTACACCGTATTTTGTGATATCATACGCTCCGTTTCCCGGAAAGAAGGCACTTCCTGAAGAGGTATTTATAATGTGAGATTCTTCACTTTGCTCAAGCATTATTGGTAGAAAAGTGTTAACCCCATATATTACACCCCAAAGGTTAACACCTATTACCCATTCAAAATCTTTAATAGTATTTTTAAGAATATTTGTTCCGGGTATTACCCCTGCATTGTTAAAAAGCAAATTAACCTTTCCAAATGATTCTAAAGTTTGATCAGCGAGATTTTTTACTTCTTCAATTGAAGATACATCACAAACAACTGCAAGAACATCCCCCCCGGTACTTTTTAATTCATCAGAAACTTTGAAAAGCAATTTTTCCTCGATATCTGATAAAACTGTTTTGATTCCCTCTTTTACACAACGTTTAGCAATACCTAATCCAATTCCGCTCGCAGCACCCGTGATTACTGCTACTTTATTTTTGAAATCTTTCATTATTTTTAATTACCAAATCATTTTCAATTTTTTTTTATAAAATTTACTTTGAATGGTAAAAAAAAGAAAAGTAAATAATATTTTCGAATGCATTCGAATAAAATAAGAAATATAATAGATGAGAGAGAAATAGCAAAGGCTTTTATATCCGACTATTATCATAATTCTTCGAAGCGAAGTGCTTGTGTGAATGTTCTTTGACTTAAGTTGAGTAACGATTTATCTGCCCATTCTTTAATATAGCTTATTTCATTCAATCTCAAGAATAGCTCTTCCAACAAATTTTCCCTGTTCAAGTTCCTCTAAAACTTCATTTATCTCGGAGAGTTTCGCGATTCTTCCAACATGAGTTCTTACCTTGCCATCTGCAGCTAACTGAATCAATTCTCTCATTTCTTCAACGTTTCCAACTATAGATCCAGTTATATGAACACCTTTCAATATGAAACTAAGTGGATTTATTGAAAATGGACCTTCACTTAAAGCCGGTAATCCTACAGCTATTAGTACTCCTCCACGCTTGAGTAATTTCAAACCGAGTTCAAAACTAGCTACTTTTGATGTAAATACTATACATGCGTTCACACCTTTAAATTGTGTTTTCACTGTTTTTAACGCTTCACTCACATCCACAGCTAAATCTACTCCCATTTTTTTTATAAATTCTAATTTTTCAGGGCCTATATCAATTCCAATGACTTTATACCCGAAAGTTTTAGCTATTTGAATACCATAATGGCCAAGTCCTCCTGCAGCTCCGATAATGGCTACGGTTTTCCCTGCTTGAATCCTGAAATTCGCAAGCTTTTTAATTGCACTGTACGCCGTTAAGCCAGCACAAGCCAATGGCACCTCTTTATTTTCGATTTCATCGGGAAGTTTTACTAGAGCCTTCGCCCATACAACAAAATATTCCCCAAAGACTCCTTGTAGTTGCTTCTTGCGCGCACAAAGCATGGGTTTTCCAGCAAGACAATGTTCACACGCGCCACACCAATATGTTCCTGCATTCCCTCCTAAGCCTAATATAACTCTATCTCCCTTCTTAACAAATTCCTCAGCACCAGGACCTAAATCTTCTACTATTCCTATAGCTTCATGTCCCAATGGAAAAGGTGTTTTTTCTTCAAACCAATCACCTTTCATGATATGGATATCCGAATGACAAACACCCGCAGTAGAAATTTTTACCAAAACCTCTTCATGTCCAGGAGTAGGTATTGGTACGTCTTTAATGTTAATTTTCCCTATTTCTTCAACTATCGCTGCTCGCATCATAATTTTTTTTTATTTTTTTTTAAGATCTATAAAATATTGAATTTTTCAACAATGTTATTCTGAATGATTAATCTTTTCTTAAGTTAGTCTTCTATTACTTCTTTAGAGATCGAAATTAAAAAATTTTTAAAAAAAGAAAGAAGAATTAAAAAATCTACCAAGTGATATCGATTTGAAAAGATTGTAGATTAACCATAGATTTATACCCACCTATTTTTTTAACTCTTCGAAGCGAAGTGCTTGTGTGAATGTTCTTTGACTTAAGCTGAGTATTGATTTATCTGACCATTCTTTAAGACCTGGAATTATTTCTCCTCGAATAAACCGTTTTGCATAGGATGGAATCAAATTCTGACCAAGATAGGCTCCAATAATAGCTCCTGCGTTCCCTGCATTGCAATCTGTATCAGCTCCACATAAAGTACTAATACGCACTGTCTGTATGAAATCCCCATCACCATATAATAAACCCACAACAATTGCAGCATTATTAAATAATGTATGAACAGCTTTACTTTTACTAAAGCTCTGTAATCGTCTTTCAAGCATACTCGGAAAATCTTTAAATCTGGTAATTGCATCTTTTACCATATCTCTTTCAAAAAGCCACCATAAACCATCCAATGATGTTGCCCAATCATTTTTACTTTTAGCCCAAAAATTTTTTTCCCAATCTCTTGAATCTGGATTATCGAGGTAAGTATTGATTACGGGATCAATAAAACTAAAATATAATTCTACGTCTTTCGTTGATATCGAATCTATCAAAGAAGCATATTCTAACAAGACTTTGAAATAAAAAAGAAAAGAAAAATGGAAATTAAATATTTTCTATTATCGTAGCTTCCGAAACTCCCCCACCACCACATAAAGTGGCTAAACCGTAAGAACAATTCCTTCTTTTCATTTCATGAATGAGGGTTACGATAATTCTCGCACCAGTACAGCCTACAGGATGACCTAATCCAATTCCTGAACCATTAACATTAGTTATGTCTATGTCCCAATTTAATTCTTGAGCCACGGCGCAAAATTGTGCAGCAAAAGCTTCATTACATTCAATTAAATCTAGATCTTTTTGTTCCATATTCGCTTGCTTTAGTGCTAGTGGTGTTGAATATATCGGACCCATACCCATGTATTTAGGATCGTTCCCTATTTTAGCAATTGTTTTTATTTTGACAAGCGGAGTTAAACCTAATTCTTGAGCCTTGGGAGCTGTAGTTAACAAGGTAAGAGCAGCTCCATCATTTATCCCTGAAGCGTTCCCTGCAGTAACAGTTCCATCTTTCTTAAATGCGGGCCGTAATTTTTGGAGTGCCTCCATTGATTGACCAGGTCTAAAATGTTCGTCCTTTTCGAAAACATAAGTTTTCCTACGTGTTTTTACTTCTACAGGCAATATT
>JAEOTL010000260.1 GCA_016839845.1 Promethearchaeota archaeon | reverse complement strand
TTCGAATAGGAATCCAAATTTCTTGGGTTCGAACGGGAATCCCACTCCCTGCATCATTTAATTGTTATATACAAGAAATCCTCTTTACGTGTTTTTAAACTAGATACATGGGTTATTTGATATGACTGCAAATAAAAAAGGTTGTGGATTTTAGAATTGATGTTAAGGAAATAATTATAATATAATATCGATTCTTAACCAAATAATGGCAGTACAAACAAAAACAATATCATTACGGCCATCATTACCACTAAGAAAACACACTGAAAACGACTCTTCTTTTTCGATTTTCTTTCGGATTCCATATAGTTATCTTGGCAACCTTGACTACAAAGTTTTTTATCTGTTGGCATAGCTTTACCACATACAGGACAATGACTGTGAGGGCCCCACTTTTTCTTAATTTGATCTTTCCAAGATGATTGAGACATTTTCTTTTTGTACGTAAATCTCTGTTTCTGAAACTTATATTATTAAAAATTTGTTAGTTAAAATAATTTATGATTTCATTACTCATTCGAGATCATTGTTCCCTTTACATTTTTTTGCCCGTCCCAAAAGTTTTTAAATTCCTTTAAGTCTTTGCCGGACATGACGAAAACTTTTATATTACTTCGCTTTAATATTTGAAGGGAAACGGTATCAAATATTCGGTATTCCCCCGCTGCTGCCTGCTTATTATCTTTAATGTTAATAATGATCTCTTGTAATTGATTGTAATTTAGGTGAGACAATAATTGCGAATCACTATGGTTGTTAGGATCTTTATCATAGATCCCATCTACATCTGTAAGGATGACGATTTCTTCTGCTGCTATAAATTCTGCAACTTCTAAGGCAACTGAGGTGGTTGATTGACCTGGTTGGAGCCCCCCCATCACGATGATTTTATCAAAAAGCATAGCCGTAGAAAGTTCCTCCATCGATTTTGGGACATGAGGATATGCCCTATCTTGCAGAGAGGCAATAATTAATTTAGAATTAATTCGAGAAATATCTATACCAAATAAATCACACAAGGCTTCGGAGCCACCAAAAGATCTAACCGCATCGATATAATCTCTTGCGAGTAATCCCCCTCCGCATATTATCACATTGGTGCTACTATTTTTTCTACTTTTAATAATATCGCAAAATTCGGTAATTTTTTTTATGTCGATTGTTTTATTCTTAGTGAGAAGTAGCGATCCACCAATTTTTATAACAATATTTCCTTTCATAACATTTTCATTCGAATTTTCTATTTATTATTATATAGATATTTTACTAAATTAAGTTAATTACCTTAGATGGAACCATATAAGAAAGAAGTCATTGTTGATGTCCCTCATCGAATTTCCGGATTCTTTGAAATCTTTGATGAGTTAAATGGAAATAAACTTACTGATCCAATAGAGATTGGTTCGAGAGGTGCGGGGTTTAATTTGAGTGCTGTTGGGAAGACAAAGATTCAGATTGAGGAGCTAGGTTATGAGGGGGACAATGTGATAGAAATTTTCATCAATGATGAAAAGGTGGATAAGAAAGCTGAAACAACATATTATTTATATAATAATTTAAAGAACCACATAATAAAACCTATCAAGATCAGTATATTCCATAATTTTGATCTACCTGTGGGATGTGGATACGGAGCAAGTGGTTCTGGTGCATTGGGTGCGATTTATGGCCTAAATCACGCTTTTAATTTGAATTTATCCAATAGAGAATTAGGTGAAAGAGCACATATTGCTGAGGTTATTAATCGTACGGGCTTAGGCACAGTTTGTGGGCAATTAAGGGGAGGTTTGTGTATTTTAAAAGAACCTGGTTATCCATGTGTTTCAGAGCGTATTCCCTTTCCTAAAAATTTAAAAGTTATATGTGGTTCTTTCGGAATGATCCATACGAAGTCAATTTTAACAGATCCAGTTTTGAACCGCAAAATAAAGGAAGCCGGGAGAAAAGCCCAAATAACTTTACTCAATAACCGTAATATTAAATCTTTTATGGAAGCATCCTTACAATTTGTTGAGGATACAGAAATCCTAAATATTTTAAATTTACAGGAATTGAAAAAATTGATTCAAAGATTAAATAATAAAAGGATAATAGGAGCAAGTATGAATCAGTTAGGAAATTCTGTTTATGCTGTTTGCAATAAAGAAGATGAAGGAAAGATAACTGAAATTTTTGAATCTTATTTGCCTAAGATTAAAATTTATAGTACATCTATTAATTTGAACGGTCCTCGAATTTTGAATTAAAAGATATCAAGACTGTTCATTCATAGATTTTGATTTTAATGTAGCCGCTTCTACGGCCCTTATTAAAGTAGCTCTTAATTTAGCAGATTCGATTTCATGGATAGCTGTAATCGTAGTCCCACCTGGGCTTGCTACCATATCTTTTAATTCACCTGGGTGTTTTCCCGTCTCTAATACTAATCGTGCTGCCCCTAATACTGTTTGGGCTGCTAACTTTAACGCTACTTCTCTTGAGAGTCCCATTTTTACACCACCATCTGCTAGGGATTCCATTATGATAAAGAGATAGGCTGGACCACTTCCTGATAATCCTGTGACTGCATCAAGGTGTCTTTCCTCTAATTCTACAACGAGTCCCAAAGTATCAAATAACTTTTTTACGTATGCTAACTCTGATTTTGTAATATTATTATTTACAGCAATAGCCGTGGCGGCAGCTTTTACCAACGCAGGTGTGTTAGTCATGATCCTAATTATTTTGGCATCCTTTTGGATAATATTACTCACATGGTTAATTGAAATACCAGCTGCGATAGAAATAATAATATGATCTTTGGTTATTACTGAACTAATCTCGTTTAAGACATTATCAATTACTTGTGGTAAAACTGCAAGTAAAACGAACTTAGATTCTTGAACTAATGATTTATTATCTTTGGCAAAAGGAACGTTAAATTCTGTGATATTTTTTGTTAAAACATCCTTATCGATATCGTAAACTATTATATTTTCCCTATCTATCGTTTGAGAATTAAGAAAAACCCGTAATAATGTGGATCCTATTTTCCCCAGACCAATGATACCTAATTCTTTACCTGCCATGTATATTCATCTTTTAATATATTTTTAAAACCATTGATTTTTATTGTTAAAACCTAATAAATGTTCATTTTTAAAATCTTTGAATTCTGTCAAAGAATAAGGAGGAGATCTTTTCTTCTAACACCCTAGTTTTGATGGGGTAATATAAAGAACCACATTCTCAGAAATTATTTATAAAGCTCTGATTTTAGTTTATCAATTAAATCTATCTTTATGCTACCGTTTTCTCTATCGTGCCCTTCACATACCATACTACGTACACCGATTATATCTGGATTTATTTCTCTAACTTTGTTAAGAACATTTTCTTTTAAATTCCCCGCCAAAGCAATTTTCAAGTTTAAACTATAAGCAGTGTCACGGAATTCTGTAAGTTGATTAACATTTAAAAAATCAAATAATCCCTTCTCATCTTTAACGAAAGTATCAAGCATAACAATATCCGCACCAGATTCAGCCCCTATAATTGGAATAGAAAGAAAATCAAGAGCAGCATTCATTCTTGTATAATCAGCATATCCTGCAGCAACGACCTTAATATTCTTATCATAGCTTTTTACAGCCCTCACAACATTTCTCATTAGTTTAACTCCTTGATCAACGTTTTTTGGACCTTTTAATCCCACTTTAATAATGTCAGCACCAGATGTGGCTGCTCCTAAGGCAGCTAGGGACGCAGATCCAGGTAAATTGGGAAAGTCTCCTATTGTAGCACTTAAAAGTTGTGAATCATTATTGCGGAGTATTAAATTCTTCATCTCTCTAATTATCCAAGGAAAGTTAGCACCAAGAGAGCCCTCTTCAGGATTTTTACAATCAATGAAATCAACTTTCGCTGAAATCACGATTTTAGCTTCTTCAATATTTTTTGGGCTTACTAGAAGCTTAATTTTATGTGGCATCACTTAATCTATATAATTCAAAAATATTAAAAAATTTATTTAAGGCTTAAATAAACAACATTTCTTGGAAGATTGTCGTATAGGAGGAAATGACCATTCTGAAATAAAAGCTTGTGATATATTGTATGTAACTGGTTGAGTAATCTACTTGAAACCTTAAAATTTTAGTTTAAGACCAATATTATATAAAAATTTAAATTAATGCATTGTTATTAGATATAAAAAAAGGTATGAATTTCATCATGTCACCCAAAGAAATTACAAAATTGGAAATTACTAATGAAGTGTTTAAAGATCCAAAGGAAGTTATTAGTCAATTATCATCGAATTTGGATCTGAAGTATACAAAGGTAATTCAAACATATGTTATGGAAGAGCGTAATTTAAACCTCGCGTTGGAAAGCCAAGGCTCCAGTTATTTTAAAGGAAAGGTTGTATGGATTGGCAATAAAAAAGATGATACAGAAGGATCTATATTTTGCGTAGATACCAGAAATGAATTGAAGCAAATATCCCCATCTGCAGAAAATACCGAAAAAGTTGTACTAGATGTAAAAAAGGAGTTAATCAGAGTACAAACCGCCTCAAAAACAAAATGTTCCGTTTGTGGTAAAAATATTGAAATTTTTGATGAAGTAACTGGGTGCCCGATATGCGAAGCGAAGGCACATAAGGAACACTTGACAGATTGGGTTAGGATGAAACACACCTGTCCAGTTTGTAAGAAGTCCTTAAATGTTTCAAGTACAGGAGTAATTTTTATTGAGTAAAATCTGAAAAATTATTGAAATTTTCTTATTTTTTCAATCTCAATGGTCCCATCATATAAAGCTGTTGCGAATAGAACCCCTGAAAAGTTGTGGTGTTCGTAACTTAACAGATCTCCGTAATTTTTTATCCCACCTCCCACAAAAACCTTTCCATTAAACGCTTTTTGTATCTCTAAATAGGATTGTGGAATTCCTCCTACTTTTTGACCTACCCGAGCTAAATCCAAGAGAATTATTTCTTTTATACCAAATGATTCTAGTTTATTTATGAGTTCTAAAGGAGTAAATTTTTGAATTCTCTTAGATTTTGATAAGATTTTACCATGGAACATATCAAGACTGATAATAAGTTTTTCAGTTCCGAGCAACTTTAAGCCTTTCTTAAGATCTTTAAGAGTTTTTAATGTTTCTATACCAATTATTAGTTTATTGAACCCTAATTTCGAATAACGAAGTATATCATCTAATTTAGTAATTCCTACATCAACCATTAATTTGATTCCAGGAATTTTTAAAATTTTCTCAAATAGTTGGATATTCGGATTCCCATGCATGATTGCATCTAAATCTGCAATATACATCTCTTCAAATCCGTAATTCTTTATTAAACTCTTGGTTATGACCAGGGGATCAAAAGAATTGAACATTTTTGATATTAAGGGTTTATAATTTGTCCTTTCACCTCTAACAGCATGAACGGCTTGGCGATTTAGAATATCTATTACGGGGATAGCTCTGAATTTTTTCATAGGACTTAAATTTATTATTATGATAGAAATTTGAGTAATATTTTTAAAATTTTTGAGTTAATATTGAGAATTATCATAAAACACCGAGGAAAAATTATGATTATCTTATACTCTCTAAATTTAAAAGAATTTTTCTTAATTAACCATTAAATAAATTTTTTTTTTAATAATAATTGCTAAAAATATTTTATATAAGCAAAAATATTTTAAACGTTGAGTGAAATGAAGGCTGAGGCATATATTAACAAGATTTTAGAAAACACAGGTTTAACAAGAAAAGAAATTCAAGACATGGTGGAAGACAAAAAAACAGATTTAAAGGGTTTGATCTCGGAAGAAGGGGCTTTATTTATTATCGCTAGGGAGTTAGGTGTGGATGTAAAAGATGAGAATAGAGATCTTTTGAAAGAAATTGAAGTTTCTATATCTGATATTACATCAAATATGAAAAACATTAACCTGACTGGTAGAATCAAAGAGATCTATAAAGTTAATAAGTTTAATAAAAATGATGGAGGGGAGGGGTATGTAGGATCCTTTTTATTACATGATAATACAGGAGACATTCGAATTGTTTTATGGGATGAACAAGTAAATATTTTTACAGATCAAAATTTTCAAAATAATGAATTAATTAAAGTCATAAATGGTTTTGCTAAAGAGGGAAGATCTAAAGATATTGAAATACATATAGGTAGATTAAGTAAACTACAATTATCTCCAGACGATGTTGATTATAAGAAATATCCTAAAATACAAAATAAAATAACCCAAATTAATGATATTCATTTAAATCTTAAATCAATTTCAGTAGAGGGAAAAATAATTCAAATTTCTACAATAAAAGAATTTAAAAGAAAGGATGGAGAATTAGGAAAACTAAGATCTTTAACTCTCTTAGATACTACAGGATCAATAAGAATCACATTTTGGAATGAAGATGTTGAAAAAATTAATAAAGTGTCGGTTGATGATGTTGTATCGATTTTAAATTTAAATCCCCGTTTAAATAATTTAGACTCTACTACAATAGATTTAAATGCAAACAGGAGCACTAGTGTAAATAAATTATCAAAATCCCTTCAAATAAAAGTCGACATGAAAAAAGACATCGATATGCTTCAAAACCATAAAGGGATTGCCACATTCAGGGGAAAAATAACTTCAATAGATGATTTAAAAACAATCCAAACAAAATCGGGGGAAGTCTCTTTGTTGGGTTTCATTGTAAGTGATGATACCAATTGGATAAGAACAACTTTATGGAGAGAACTTGCTGAAGAATACTCAACAAAGCTTTCAATTAATCAGGGAGTACAATTAACAAATGTCATGATAAGATACAGTAATTTTTCGGGAAGAAATGAAGTTTCTATGATTAGTGATTCGGAACTTGAATTAATTGAGATTGAAATAGATAACTTGAAAACAAGAGACATTTCAAATGAATCGCAAAAGGCTTTCTTTTCTGGCACTTATGGTAAAATAGATGCAATTAATGATTCGGGTACTGTCGAGATTAAAGGTTTTATTGCACGAGATCTCAGTAATATAACAATTTACGAAGCATGTACTTCCTGTTGGAAAAAAGTAGATAATTGTAAATGCGATTCTAAAGAAAAAACAGAATTTCGTATGATTGTTAACCTAACTGTTGATGATGGGAGTGGTGCAATTAGAGCAGCTTTTATAGGGGAAAAAGCGGAAAAACTTCTAGGAGTAAAAACAGATAAACTAGTACAAATCAAAGAAACTCCTGATTTTGAGAAATTCCTTGAGAAAAAATCTTCAGAATTTCTGGGTAAAGATATTATAATTAGGGGAAAAGCCAAATTTAGTGATTATTCAAATACTTATGAACTATCAGCGTATGATTTTAAATATTTAGAAGTTGATGAAGAATTAGAGAGAATGATAAAAGAAATTGAAACTTGAACAGTCTTAAATTCTCCCTCATTTAATTAGATCTTATTTATTTTTATTTACTTCCTATTTATAATATGAACAATTTGGAGATTATCGGCTTAGGGGAAGTAGTTGTTGATTGGGTTACAAGAATTCCTCATTTCCCCAAGCCTGATGAAAAAATCGATGCAATTAGCGAAGATTATTTTTCAGGAGGTGTCACTGCGAATTATTTGGTGGCTGTCGCTCGATTGGGTGTAAAATGTGGCTTTATTGGTGCGGTTGGGGATGACGCATACGGAGATTTTCTGTTGAATGACTTTAGAAAAGAGCATGTGGATACTTCATTCACCTTAAAAAAAAAAGGATACAAAACACCAGTTAACTTTATTTTTATATGTGAAGGAGAGAAAACAATAATTCAGTCCCCTCATATGAGAACAACAAAAATAGAAATAACTGACCTTGTAGAATCTTATATTGCTCAATCTAAACTATTACACACCTCAGTAATTCATCCAAAAATAACTCTAAAAGCAATTGAGATAGCCAAGAAATATGATGTAAAAATTAGCATTGATTTAGAATCTCAAATCGCTCAGAGAGGATGGGGCTCTTTAAAACCAGTATTAACGAATGCTGATATTGTTATACCAAATAAAGAAGGTGCTATGGAGATTACAAAATGTAATAATCCTGAAGATGCTGCTAATTTTTTGGTAGAAAAAGGAATCCCACTAGTAATAATCACGATGGGTCAAAAAGGAGCCTTAGTTACTACTTCTCAGTTCCAAAAATTAATACCAGGATACAATATTAAAACTGTTGTTGATACTACTGGGGCAGGTGATACTTTTAATGGGGTATTTTCAGTTGCTTATTGGATAAGAAATTGGGATTTAGATAAATCAGTCAGATATGCTCATGCCGCAGCAGCATTTAAAATTCAGAAGTTGGGGGCTAGGACTGGAATGCCTACTGAACGTGAATTAAGTAAATTTATAAAGAAGTAGGATACCACATTAAAATTTTTGAACCTTTTTCGATGTAATTATTGGGAAATAAGACAGATTTTAGTATAATTCCTCGGATTATTTATAATGTCGTCAAAATTCTCTAATACATTCTCAGAATTAGACTGAGATGAAGGGAGATTGAAAGGCCAAATGCCAATTATGAGATCTCCTAAACTTTTAACGTTTCCTATTAAATATCCTCGCCGTTCCCCGTTATTTTTTAGAGTAAACAGGAGAACCAAATAATAGTTGTAAGTGTAGTTGTGGTCTACATTACCTACTATTATAACTTCCTCGATATTTGTAAAGTAAATAATTTCGTTTTCAGCTTCATTTAAGCTTTTTAATCTTTGAATAGAGTTCGCAGGAACTATTAGGGGTTCTTCAGTATTAAGATATTTGAAACTTAAATTTAAGTTTTTTTCAGCAGAACTTTCTGTAGCTTTAAAAATTACTTTAAAAATAATAGAATCCATACAAACAATTAAATTCAGAATTTCTTAAAAGATTTGATTAAAAAATTAAAATAAATATGTTTTCCACTACAGAAGATTTGTGTTTTTTTTTCAGTAATACTAGAATTTTATTGGATTAGAATGTTTTCTTCAGGGAAACCTAGGTCAATTAGCAACTTTTTCATTTTAAAACGATGATCTCCTTGGAGTTCAACCTCGTTATCTCTTACTGTTCCACCCGATGCACATTTTTTCTTCGCTTTCGTTAAAATATTTTTTAAGTTCACATCGAAATTTCCTACAAAACTAATTACTGTAACAATTCTCCCCCATTTTCGTCTGTCGTTAGATATTACGATTTGTTGTTCATCGGCGCTTAAGCTATCACAAATACAAAGCTCTTTAGGAAAACTACATAATGGACATATGTCGTCGTCTTTAATACTCTCTTATCACAACCTTTATTATTTAAAACTTATTTTAATACAATCCTAAAAAATAATAGAATAAAGTCTTATAAAAATCTTATTTATTTTAGAGTATAACTCAATTCTATTATAAAAATCCCTAGAAATATCTTGGTTTTTAATTCAAAAATGAAAAAAGAAGTAATGATTCTGATTTAGATTTAGGGTATTAAAAATTGGGAGCTTTTAAAAAAATATTTAAAGCCATATTTTTATGTGTATTAATATCCTATTCGTTTTGTTTTAATTTCGATGTGACAAATTATCATGCAGAGTTCATGGATATTCAAGGTCGTCGTAGCTGGGGCAGGAGGTGTTGGGAAAACAGCAATGATTACACGGTATTGTACGGGAAAGTTTGAAGAAGGTTATAAAATGACAATAGGGGCAGGATTTCATACTAAATCTGAAGTTCTTGATTCGGGGGAAGCGGTTAAAATGCAACTATGGGATTTCGCGGGGGAAAAGCGATTTCGAGAACTTTTACCTGATTATTGTAAAGGAGCGAGCGGTGCCTTTATATGTTTTGACATTACAGATTATGACACTTTCAGAGAAATTCCAGAATGGCTTAAAATAATTCGTCAAAAAGCAGGATTTGTTCCTATAATTCTGATGGGCATGAAGTGGGATCTTAAAAATCATGAAGTTAATGTTTCAATAGCCAATGATTATGCTACTAAGGCAAAGTGTAATCAATGTGTTTTCTGTTCCTCAAAAGATGATATAAATATAAACGAGTCATTTCAAGCAATGGCAAAATGGCTTATTTATTATGCCGCACAGTCAGAACAAACATAAGAGTTAAAATTGCGGTTTTTTACAAAAATGAACTCATCATCATCAAAATTAAATAAAAGCTAAATATTACCATTAATAAAAATATTTAATCAACAATTTTAAAGTAAGCCTCCGTAGCTCAGTTAGGTAGAGCACTCGGCTGTTAACTAGAATTCCTCGGAGCTCTAGGTTGCCACCGAGCGGTCGCATGTTCGATTTCATTGTCCAATCTCTAGCAAGACGAAAGCCATGCCGGGGGCGTATCTACTTCATATAATCCCTAATATCTCTTTCCCCGCTTCAGTTAGGATTATTTTCCTCTTGGTATTTTCTCCTTTTACTACGATTAATCCTCTGGTGATTAATTTCTGAATATTTTTACGTGTATTTCTAGCGTTTACTCTAACGGATCTAGCTAAGGTGGATGTTTTAATTTCAATATTTTTTTCAGATAATTTTTGAATCTGAATGAGATATTTTCTCCAAGCATCCCCATATTCAAACTCTTTCTGTAGTGGGTTTCTTAAATTTCGAATTTCGAATTTAAAATATTGAATATTTTTATCGATCTGGAATTTAATTTTATTTGCTTTCTGTATGTGTGTTTTACCAAGAAGTAATGTACCAATTTCATTATAATCTCTTGAATGTGTTATTGCATGACAATTTGCACATAAACAAACGCAATCTTCCTTTTGAAGTTTAATGCATATTGTTTTTATGTCATATTTTTTCAAGTTTATCCACTTTAACTTCTGGTCTGCTTTTTTGCTTCCAGATCTATGGTGAAATTGTAATGCAGGTAATTTTAGATTTGATTTGATATTTTTATATCCAATACATTTTCCGTTATATAATTGTTCTATAACAGAATATTTTTTAACCCATTCAGTAAGACGAAACTTAATATTTCTGTTGTAATTGGATTCTTGAGTTGCAACCTCGTTTTGAAGAATTTTGTCAATATTTTCTGCGGATTTGTCAAATAGATTTTCTCTCAAGAAGATTTCTATATATTTGTTGAAAATTTTTGCTTGTTCACTTGAATGACAGTTCTTGCATAAGGGGATAACTTTTTCCTTTTCAAATATCTCAATTGTTTTCTTCCAATCTTTATTGCTCCTCATCCGCCATGTAGTTTTCTTTAATCTTGAGTCTTTATGGTGAAAATCAATAATTTGCAGAAAATTTATCTTAGAATTGCATTTAGAACACGAGCTTTTATATTTTCCATTGTAAATGTTACTTATTACATTGAATTTATTGGTATAAATTTTTTGTAGTAATTTTTCATTATTTTTATTTTCATACTGTTTAATTCTATGATCGAAGTATATATCATGACTTGGTGGTTCATCTTTAGGCTCGTAAGCAGTTATTATTTCGTCAAATATGTCTGTTTCATCTAATGGTTCGAAGACTTCTTCTATTTCCTCATCGAATTCTTCATACTCATCTGTTATCTCATTATTATCTTGCTTCACATTGAAAATTATCTTGAATTCATTTATTTAAAGTACACGATATTTTTTTCTTAAGTATCCTAAGATGAGGTTGATATTTTAGCAATGGTTTAGAAAGTGGCAGAAGAAATAGAAAATCAATAGGACTAGAATCTTATGATTTTAATATTGTGCTCCTGCCGGGATTCGAACCCGGGTCACCAGGGTGAAAGCCTAGCATGCAGAGCCCTTTCATCTCAGATAATGAAAGATTGGCCGGACTACACTACAGGAGCGTGATATTTGAGTATTTATTTAAAATAGTTTTACGAACTCTTAAACGATGATAGGTAGTAGAGTCTTAAACCATTAAAATTTTTCTTTTCTATTTTAATGAAAAAAAACTAAAAATAGATGCGGGAAGGGAGATTTGAACTCCCGAACTCCTACGAGAATGGATTCTAAGTCCACCGCCTTTAGTTGACTAGCAATCGTATCTGTCATCGTCTTTGACCAGACTTGGCAATTCCCGCATGATAAGAATAAAATATAAATCTTCTATATTTTATAAAAAGATTTAAAATTAAAAAATTTTATACCGCAAAATTTAAGTTTATTTGCGATTGAAATAAAAGATAAGAATTCATAAACATATTAATAATAAGGAAAAATCATTCTTCTGGTATAGATCTAAAAATTTTGGTCTTTTTAATGAGTGTAAGAGATTCTTTAATAAAACATTTAACATCAATTTTACGGGCATCAGAAGGCACTGTTTTAGTTCTTCTCTGTGATAAAAATGGTCTTTCCATAGCAAAGATTGGGAGAAAAAGTGATGTTGACTTAAATCCCAATCAAATTACAAGTCTAGCCTCCGCTGCATTCTCCGCGAGTGAAGAACATTGGGAAGATTTAAATATTAAAGATCAAGTTATTTCATTTTCTTTCTTTGATAAGGTGTGTTTAATTACTATTAGGATTAATGATACACTTTTAACTATAGTTCATAATTACCACAAAGAGTGGCCGTTAGATGCCGATAATTTAGCTACTTCTATGTACTATCTAAAACAGAAACTTGGAGAGTTTTTTGGAAGCGGTGATGAATCTGAAGAGGAAATCGAAAATTTTTGTGATAAAGTAAGAAGTGCTATGTATCTTTTTGGAATGGGATCTGAAGTGCCTTTTGTTTCCTATAAACCAGAAAACCAAGAATCGCCTGATCTGCTTTCCATAATAAGTAAAATTTTGGATTCTGTTAAAAATCCTATTTTCATAAGATACGGATTAGTTAACCCATCCGGCCTAACACTTGATGTAAAAGAAGTGAGTGGACAAAATTTACCGTTAGCTATTGACGCTTTTTCAGCAACGGGTAATGTTGCCTTTCAAAAGATGAAAGAAGAGTCCGAAGGGAGTTCAATAGGAGATCTCTTATGTTATGTAGCTATATCGGGACAGGATACAGAGCATTTTTATGGGTTAATTACTTGCCCTTCAGGGAACATTAATTATTCAGATGAAGATACTGAATTAAACAGAGAAGATATTTCTTTTATAGGTTTATTTTCTTTAACTTATGGTGGGATACCTGTTATTTGTGAATCAAGGAATATAATTTATTCAATAATGCAAACCATAGGTGGAGATCAGGCAACAGAAAGTTTTATAAAATCTGTGAACGTTCTAACCAGTTTTAAGTATGAGTAATCTATGTATAGAAAGATTCTTTTGATAGATTAAGGGATCTTTAGATTAGTTATTTAATAGTGATAAAAGATAGATTCTATGTCAATGAAATTTGCACCTAAATTGTATTGTATTCATTATAATGAATGTGATCCAAAAAAATGTACTGCTCTTAAACTGAAAAAGTTAAATCTGTTAACAATAATAAAAAATCCCACAGGATCCCAAAGAAAAAGCCTCATGTTAAATCCTTTTGCCCAAAAAGTTATATCTCTTAATGATAGGGAACAAGTATTAAAGTATGGATTAATTGTGATTGATTGTTCTTGGAATAAAATTCTAAAAATAACTGAGTCTAATTCAAATATAGATCGGAAATTACCTCCTTTCATAGCAGCAAATCCTGTGAATTATGGTAAATGGGAGAAATTGAGTTCTGTAGAGGCACTAGCAGGAGCATTATTTATTACTGGATTTACCGAAGCAGCAAGTTTGCTTCTTTCAAAATTTAATTGGGGTTTGAAGTTTAAAGATTTAAATAAATTATAAAAAAATATAAAAAGATTAATAAAAACAAATTCTACATTTCGCTGCCTTTTGACAATGAAGTAGCTGCAATTACGTCATCAATTTTAAGGATCATTGAAGATACTTCTGTAGCTGATTGAATTGCTTGCGTTAAAACTGAAACGGGTTCGAGAACACCCAATTTAATCATGTCATCAGGTTTTCCAGTATCGATATTAATACCATTTGATTTCCCATCTTCAGTTTCATGTTTCGACCTTAATTCAACAATTAAATCCACAGGACTGTATCCCGCATTTTCAACTAGAGTTTTTGGTATAATCTCTAAAGCATTTGCAAAAACCTCAATTGCCAATTGTTCCCGTCCTCCGATAGACCTAGCATATGCCCTCAAACGCTTTGCTAATTCAATTTCCGATGCACCACCGCCGGGTAAAATATATGGAAATTCAGTTGCTGCTTTTACTACTGATAGAGCATCGTGTAACATCCTTTCTGCTTCATCTACCACATGCTCAATACCTGCACGGATAAGAATACTCACTGCCTTTGGGTCCGCGCACTCTGATATAAAAATCATGTTATCATCCCCTACTTTCTTTTCCTCAACTTTACCCGCGCTTCCTAAATCATTTGGTGAAATCTCGAAAATATTATTAATTATTTTTGCGTTGGTTGCTCTCGTAAGCTTTTCCATGTCAGATCTCTTAACCCTTCGTATTGTTATTATACCTTCTTTGGCAAGGAAATTTTGTGCCTTATCATCAACACCTTTTTGACAGAAAACTACGTTTACACCAAGTTCCTTTAACTTGGAAACTCGATTTTTCAACATGTTTGCTTCTTCTTCGAGGAATTTATTAATCTGATCAGGTGTTTGGATTCTTATTTCAGCATCAAACTCAGTCTTTTCAACCTCTAAAGAGGAGTTGATTAACGCAATTTTGGCATCTTTTATTGATTTTGGCATCATAGGATGAACGATTTCTTTGTCAACAATTATACCGTCAATGATTTTAGTATCTAATAAACTCTTTCCTTCCTTTTTTATGATTTGTATTTGATCCAAGTCAATTACGATGTTGTCTCCGCGTTCTTCTTTAACTTGACTTACTGCTCTAACAGCTATTTCCGCAAAATGTGATTTTACTCCTGAGATTAATTTACTGTTCATGGAAGTTTCTGCAACTTTAATTAATGAATCTTTATCAGTATTTTCAATCTTAATTGCCAAATCCTGTAAAATCACTTTACTCTCAAAGAGAGCTTTTCTATATCCACGAAATATTATGGTTGGATGTACGGATTGTTCCATTAATTCTTGTGCAAGGTTCAATAATTCTCCCGAAATTATGACGCTAGTTGTTGTCCCATCCCCAACTTTATCATCTTGAGTTTTCGCAACTTCAACAATCATTTTCGCTGCTGGATGCTCAACATCAATAGTATCTAAGATTGTTGCACCATCATTTGTAATTGTTACATCCCCTAAGGAGTCAACAAGCATTTTATCCATTCCTTTAGGTCCAAGGGTTGTTCTAACTGCTTCAGCGACTGCTTTTGCAGCAGCTATATTATTTTTTTGGGCGTCTCTTCCTTGTTTTCTTTCAGTCCCTTCTCTTAATATTAGGATTGGGACCCCAGATAATTGTGCCATTTTATATTCACTTTTGATCTTTAATTTAAAACATTTCTTTATATAGATCTCTAAGTCATAAAATTAAAAAAGTTTACGAAAATCATAAATTTTGAATTAAAACAATTAAAAAGAACAGTTTGTAGAATTTATCTAGAATTTATCACAATTAACATCTGAAAAATTGTTGCTCTTTTTAAAATTTGAGTTGTAAGTTGTGATAAATAAGAGAGATTATGTTAACGATTTCGGTATTTCTTGGGTTAAGTGTCCTTACTCTCATCATTAATATCATTTTCTTTCTCAATAAGGAAAATAAATTTGCTTTAAAAAGAAATAAAGTCGTCATATTTATACTCTTGAATACTTTAACAGTGCTCCTTATTTTAAATTTACCCTTTTTTATTTTGAATAATTCAAGATCGTTTTTAGATCTTGATCATACGTTAGTAATCCCCACAATAGCATTCAATATTTCTAGTATTATATTTTGCACCTCAGTAATATTATTCTTATTAGTTTTTTTCCAAATTGATAAAGACGGAATAAATCTTAAAATACCTCAACGTATAAGTTCAAAGAAAGGTGAAATTCTTATAGGGAGAGTTTTAAAAGGGAAGGTTAGAAAACATAAATTTTGGGTATCAATTAAGGATCTGGAGAAACATATGTTCATATGTGGAGCTACAGGTACGGGGAAAAGTAATTTTTTACAGAATTTTCTAATAAATTTTACAGGTAAGTTTGATATTCCTTTCTTCTTGGTAGAATTTAAAGGAGAATACCATTTTTTACAAAAAAAAATAGATGATGTCCTCATTCTTTGGCCTGGGGAGAACTTCTCAATTAATATTTTTAATCCTGGAAATTCAAGTCCTATTATTCATGCTGAACGAATTTTTGATATATTAAGGAGTGGGCAGTTTATTGATGAAAGTTCAGAATATTCTCCTCAAATGGAGAAAGTACTCGTTGAAATATTAACCAAAGTCTGCCAGAACAAAAAGTTTCAAAATTGGAATGGTTTTGAACATTATTGTAAAACATACTTAAGAGAAAACAAGAACACGATTCCGATGTTGAGTCAAACATTAATAAGTATTAAAAATCGAATTAGGAGGTTTTCAAAAGGTCCCCTAAAAGCATTATTTGAAGAAAATAGTAGAATTGGAGTACAAGAGCTCTTCAAAAGAAATATTATATTAGATTTAAGCTCGATAATACGTTTAGGTGGTGAAAAAGATGATACCTTGTTCTTCTTAAACATGATTCTTAAATATCTGTGGGACAAAAATTTAATGAATGGTGCATTGAATTTCAAGGGAATTAAACATCTTACGATAATTGAAGATGCTCAATATTTTGCTCCGCAAGACATTAATAAAAGAAATAAATTGACGACGTATTTAGAAGATATTGCATTACTACAAAGAGGAACTGGTGAATGTTTAATAACTTTAGCAACGCGTCCGGATATCAGTAAAGAAATTCTCGCAAATAACGGAGTGGTGCTTACTTTCAAGAACCATATAGACAAGGAAATAATGTGCGATTTATTGAATCTTAATTCTGAAGATAAGAATTTCTTATCTATCCTTGAAGAAGGACACTGTATAATAAGGACTAACTCAATAAAAGAGCCCTTTCTTTTAGAAGTTCCTTTTATAAAGCATAATTCACTCACATTTGCAGAAATTTACCAATATAATCAACTACTTCTAGCTAAATCATCAAAAAGTGACTATTCAGACAACAAGACCAAAAGGGGAAAGAATTTGCTTAGATTTCGCAGAATAAGAAACATAATGAAAAAAATCTTAGGTTCAAATTTACTGTTGCCTCGTTTAAAAAAAGAGATACAAATATCTGGTACAAATAAGAACCAACAGACACTGTTCAATCAAGAAAACTTCAATTCAGGAGATTACCTAAATAATATGGAGAGAAGAGCTTTAGAGGATTTAGAAAATTTTGCTAAAGAATTATATAAAGTTCAGAATGAAAAGGAATAAGTTAAAAGAAATAGAAATTCAATATATGTATGACATTTACTATAGGAATAGTCGGGAAACCTAGTAGTGGGAAAACGACTTTCTTAAATGCTGCTTGTTTAACAAATGCAAAAGTAAGTGAACTACCTTTTACAACAATTGAGCCCAATAAGGGAATTGCCTATGTAAAAACCAAATGTGTTTGTAGAGAATTAAACGTTGAAGATAATCCCAAAAATTCGATTTGCATTGAAGGGTTCCGATTTATACCCGTAAATATGTTAGATGTTGCGGGATTGGTTCCTGATGCACATAAAGGAAAAGGTTTAGGAAATAAGTTCCTATCCGATTTAATCCAAGCTGATGTCTTGCTCCATATAGTTGATATTTCCGGATCCCTAGACAAATCAGGAAATCTTATTTCAGAAGGGAAGGGTAACCCCTATGAGGATATTTTGTTCTTGGAAAATGAAATTAATTTATGGTTTAAAAGTATAATTGAGAGAGAAGATTGGAGCAAATTTACAAAAGTGCTATTGACTGAAAGAAAGAAAGTGGTGGATGCATTATTTGACCGATTATCAGGAATGAAAATAAATAAGGCACATATCATTCAATCCTTGAAGGAATCAAATTTATTTGACAGAAATCCATCGACTTGGACTGACAGTGACTTATTTACTTTTTCAGAAGTATTACGAAAAATCTCAAAACCAATCCTAATATTAGCGAATAAAATTGACAAAGAGAGTAGTAAAAGTAATTTAGATGAATTGCAAAAAAACTTCAACGGTCCAATTATTCCTTGTAGTGCGTTAGCAGAGCATATCCTTAGAACATACGATGAAAAAAAGGTTATCTCTTACCTACCGGGATCTACAGATATTTCATCAGTTAATCTACAAGCGCTTAAAGATACAGAAGTAGAGACCTTAAAAAAAATCAAAGAAAAAATATTAACTCCCTATGAAGGAACTGGTATTCAAAAAGCCTTAAATTATGCTTCAAATACCATTGCAAATCAAATTTGTGTATATCCTGTGTCTGATGCTAATAATTATACAGACAACAGAGATAATGTTTTACCAGATGCATTCTTAGTTAAAAAAGGAACTCAATTAAGAGATTTTGTTAGAGACAAAATCCACACTGAACTAGCAGATAATTTTATGTTTGGTACGGATGCGAAAACGAAGAAACGATTAGGGGAAAACTATGAATTGCAGAATTGTGATGTGATAAAGATTGTTACATCGAGGAAAAAATAGAAAACTGCTAAGATTCCTGTTTTGAAGTTAGTAGGATGTAAACCAAAATAATAACAAGTAAAATAATTCCTAAGAAGACGAGTATAAAATTAAAGACTTCAATATCATCATATCCTTGAAATAAGAATAATAACGAGAATAGATAAGCAATAGTAAATCTCATATTAATAATAATTATTATTAAAAAATTATAAAATTTCTTATTTTCAAATCGGATTTGATTTGGATTAGAATAATGATTGAAATAACTAAATAGATATGAGTAATCTTATATTTATTTTTTTAATTAACGAACTCATCTAATTTATATATGGACCTGACGGGAATTGAACCCGTGACCTCTTGAATGCAAGTCAAGCTTAAAATTAAACTACACCATGTAACCTAATGATCTTCCACTGATCTACAGGCCCAAAAATAAAAAAAGGAGAAGAAAGTTTAATTAGAACTTTCCTATTCGAAAATTATTCGAAATTAAAATTAGGAGGTGATCCAGCCGCAGGTTCCCCTACGGCTACCTTGTTACGACTTCTCCCTCCTCGCATACTAGAAACTCGATATGACCAGAATGACCACACCTCATTTTTAGCACACTCGGATGGAGCGACGGGCGGTGTGTGCAAGGAGCAGAGACGTATTCACCGTGCGATGATGACACACGATTACTAGGGATTCCACGTTCATGTCGGCGGGTTACAGCCG
>JAEOTL010000259.1 GCA_016839845.1 Promethearchaeota archaeon | reverse complement strand
GGGGTAGACGAAACCAGGATTGCAGCTATGACGGCAGCACTTCTCTCCTTAGCCGAAAGGTCGGTTATCGAGCTAGAAAAGGGTGAGTTTGATCAGCTGTATGTTAAGGGCTCGGAAGGCTATTTGCTGGTGCTCCAGGCGGGTCCCAACGCAGTTTTGACGGTTTCTACGACCTCAGATGTGCGACTCGGGTTAATTTTCTTGGACTGTAAACGTACCTGTGATAAGATCGCGAAGCTCATCTAAAAGCGTTTAGGTTAGAAGAAAACTCCTTTTTACAATCACATAATCCCTACCTTCCAATTATTAACGAGTGTAAAGGATATCTATTAATTTGTCTTAGTTCATTCTTCTCTTCGATCTATGACTAATCTCCCACCAACGCCAACATTTTCAGCGGTGTTCTCCTTTAATAAAACCGTATATGTTTCTCTCGGTAATTTAAAGGCTTTTTCTATTGCATCCGTTATTTCTTTAACTAATGCTCGCTTTACATCCAAATCTTTAATTGGGGGTCCATCTATGATTGCATATGGCATTTATTTAATCAACTCTATCTTGTCATTTAATATTTTAATATTATTCTTTAATATCTTGGTTAAGAATAGAAAATAAAAAAAGTTGGTCTTTAAAGATTTCTTCTTTTAACTTCAAATTTATACCAATGGATTTTATATTTATAACTTTAGATTGTAACTTTAGATAAATTACAGTTTTATGAGGATAATGAAATTATGAGCTCTCAAATATTAGAAAAGGAAAACATCACTATCTTTATATACAAGGAGCCTAAAGAGGAGTCAATTAATCTAGATAAAATCATAATTCCATTTTCCCATTTTTTCAAAAACTGTAAAACTGAATATATTTATTCTGGTAACGAAAAAATCCCTTTCAAAAAGAGAGATTCACTATACCAGAGTATTTTATGTCAAGAATTCTCACAGAAAAGTTAGAATTTTTAGAGCCTATTAATTTACCTTGTTTTATATCCTTCCTTACAAGGTTCATTAGCTCACTGTACTAAGCGAATATTCCAGCAATGAGGAGTAAAAGGAAACAGAGAGCGGCTAAACTTGAAATTCCTAGAATCGCCATAAAAATTTCATAAACTTGTTTAACAGTCATTTTTCGGTAATTTTCACCCTTCGTTATTAATACAACTACCTCAATTAGTGTATATAAAAGTATATATTTAAAAGTTTCGATTATAACCTCTAAAACGACAGTTTATTTTTCAAATCAAATAGAATATATATTAATATATATTTTTCCAAAAGTAAAATTTTAAGTTATTTATTGTAACAACCAATTTATTTATTATGGCGGTAAAGCAACATTTTCTTGGAATAATTCGACCTTATCGAAAGGATTTTCTTACAAATCCAAACGTCAACGAAGAAAAAATAATGAACGATCATTTTAGTTATTTGAAGAAACTACTTGATATAAAAAAATTATATCTAGCAGGTCCTACATTAATAACTGAAGATCCTTTTGGTGTAATCATCTTGGAAACAGAAACAGAAGAAGAGGCAAAGCAGCTACTTGAAAGTGATCCCTCGGTTAAAAATGGTATCCAAATAATTGATGATTTCCGTCCCATTCGATTATCATTAACAAGAGATTGAATGAAATAATTTTTGATGTATTGAAAATAATTATAGATTTAACTCCTCAATTGTCTCATCAACTTGATATTCTTTTTGGACAATCAAATATAAAGCTCTTACGAATTTTGTTGGATCTTCTGCTTGGAATACATTTCGACCAAATGCTACTCCAGCCCCTCCTACGTCTATCGATTCCTTGGTTATTTGTAGAATTTCCCTAATCCCTCCTTTTTCTCCCCCGGCTATTATTACAGGCGCCATGCACCCCTTAACTACTTCTTTGAAAGAATCAGGGTCTCCCGTCCAATTCGTTTTTACAATATCAGCCCCTAACTCAGCAGCTACTCTTGCTGCGATCTTCACAACTTCTACATCTTGTTCATTTTCAATGTTTTCCCCTCTGGGGTACATCATAGCAATAAGTGGCATACCGAGGTCTCTACATTCTCTTGAAACGTTTCCTAATATTTCAAGCATCTCGGGATCTGACTTTGTACCAACATTAATATGAATCGATACACCGTCCGCCCCAAATTTAACCGCTTCTAAGACTGTGTTGACTAATACTTTATAATTTGAATCGGGGCTTAATGAAGTTGAGCCTGATAAGTGTAAAATTAAACCTATATCCGGGCCGTACCCTCTATGTGCGTATAATGGGATTCCTACATGGCCCAAAATCGCATTAGCTCCACCCATAGCTATTTTATTAACCATACCTCCTAAATCATCATCTATTCCTTTTATGGGTCCCAAAGTAAGTCCATGATCCATAGGAATAATGATGGTCCTTTTTGTCTCCCTATTAATTATTCTCTCTAATCGAATTTGCTTTCCAATAAAGCCAGACAATTTAAGTTTAACCTCCTACTGTAAATCAGCTTAAGAAAATCACTGAGTCAAAAAATGATTTTAAAAAATTGTTATTATATGAAAATAAAGCTATCTTTTAAAAGATGTCCTCTTATCAGAATTTCATTACTTCGAGTATTAACCAGTAAAGGTAAATAACCATAGGAATGATAAAATTGTATCTAAAAAATAGAATACCAAAATACCACATATTATATATATGATTTGTCTATACACTTGAAAATCGAAGATTTTTCTTATCTTCTTTTTAGAACTAGACTTTAATGCTTGGAACAGTTTTATTGAAAAGTATCCAAGTACAAGAAAAATAAGAGAATATGGGACAATCCATTTATAGGGAAACCCAATCACTTTAATAACTAATCCCGTCTCATAATCAACGATTAATATAAGATCTTTAACAGAACTACTTACCAGGATATTACCATTCTCTAATAAATCTGCATCATAAGGATTTCCAAAAAGCAATGACTTTATTTCTTTTATAATTTTACCTGAATTCATGTCATAGATTAATAATCGATTATTCCCAGAATCTGTAATTAATCTCAATCCATTTCCAATATCATCACAGTCTCGTGCAATTCTTAATTTTCCATAGGGGAATTCTAATTTTAATTCCCATACAACTTCATTTGTTGTTTTATTCACTTCTATGATTCTATTATTACCCGTATCGCATATTACAATATTGCCATTTTCGTATTGATCGGGATTATGCTGTTGATTAAGAATTGTTGAATTATTTGGATTCCCATATGACCATAAAATTTCTTTAGTTTCGCTGTAATTAACTTCGATTACTAAATTAAGATTTCTTAGTGAGATTAAGACCGAATCATAATTCCTGCCAAAACGAGAACCGTTGATAAAATCAACATCATTTAAATGAGTCCATGAACTTAACATTGGATATTTTTCTTCCAAAAAAGATAAATCCTCCCACCCCTGAGCAGCGCTAAATTCAGACCAATTAATATCATCGTTATTTCTAGCCTCCCAGCTCCAAATAACATTTTCACTATTATCAATTCCTACTTCAATCACTCTATTATTTGTAGCATCCCCCATAAGGATAGTACCATTTTTATGAGATAAAAAATCACTATCATGAAGGAAAAACTCCCCTTTACCACTCTGCCATATAATATCTCCGAAATCATTGACAATAACGGCATCCCCCCACGTAGGAGATATTAAATAATTACCTGTATATTTTCCCTCTGAAATATAATCTACGTCTAAAGGATTGTTGATAACAGCAAAGTTAGGAAAAATACCGTAAAAAAAAATTGATAATCCCACAATTATTAAAATTAATCCCAAGAAAGCTTTTTTCCTTAATACTCTCATAATTAATCTTTTTGTTTAATCTCATTAAATCCCAATATATAATGTAATACTTGCACTTAGCAAAAAAACGATAAAAAATATCGCTGTAAAACGTAAGGAAAATCTCCAAATACTTATATCATCAGGGACTAATTTACTCTTTTTTCTTTTAAGCTGATAAATAATGAAGCCAATTATACCGTTAATCAGAAAAAGGTATGTCAGGAGAATACTTACAATTAACAGACCACGAAAAAGATAATACACTCTGAAGAATCCAATATGGAATAAATATCGGAGTAAAAAATAATAAAAAATCCCCCCCACTAAACCAAAAATGACTTTTATCCAGAAGATAAAACTTTTGTGAATAATGGTTCTGTCTAGACAATTAGTTCTGTCTATTTGGTTAATATTATTAATTTCAGGCATTTATCATCAATTTCTTTTTTGCTTAATTAAATAATTTTTTTTATCCCTAATAGGTTTGCAAATATCTGATAATATTCCTTTATAGATTTTACAGATTAGTAAGTGAAACAATAAAAATTATTAAGAGAAAGAACGAATATTTATGCAATTAACTTATATTTCAAAAATGTGAAATAAAAATGTTTAATCTTAAAGACAAGTTATGGCTCTTTGCCGTAATCGCAGGAATATTAGGTCTTGTGAGCATTTTCACTCCCGCATGGGGCTTGGGTAATTCTTATGCATGGTTATGGAATTTATTCGTAAATGACGGATCACCTGGTTTTATTGATGCTGATGAAGATATATTTCCCCTAGGTATAGTGTCTACAGTGATTATTATAATTGGCACAGCTCTATTATTACTTTCAGGACTTCTCTCAAAATTAAGAGATAAGGAAATTCTACTATTATACATTATTGGTGGAGCTGTGATGATTACTGGTATTATAGTATACATGGGAGGCACCGCAGGCTTCTACCCTACTTTTTGGAGATACTATTCTGCCAATGTTGGGGCTATTTTCCCCTATATTGGAGGAGCGTTGGGGGTCTTCGCGGGTGTTTGGGGAATTATGGAAAATCGTAGTTAATTAACTTTTTTTTTTCCTTTTTTTAGTATTAGAGCTAATTTAATGCAAAACCACAAACTATTAATTTTTTAGTTCATTTCATAAAATACTTAACTTCGTTAAATGCTATTATAACGGGTATATTCATATGTTTAAACTGTTTACAATTGAAGGAAAGATTGAGATTCCTCCATTCTTATTTGATCAGGAAAAGACTGTGAGCGCCAGAATAATTCTAAGTGAAGATTATGAAGGTATTATCACTCGGGATTATGGATTTATAATTGCTGTCGTAGATGTGCTTAGTGTTGGAAAGGGTATTATTATACCTGGTAATGCTAACACGTTTCATGAGGTTGAATTTACTATTCTTACATTCAAGCCAACAGTCTCAGAAGTGGTCGAGGGAACAGTGGTAGAAATTGTCGATTTTGGATCTTTCATACGGCTAGGACCGTTAGATGGTCTGGTTCATGTATCTCAGATTTGCGATGATTATATCTCCTATGAACAAGTCGGGAATCGATTTATTGGAAAAGAAACGGGAAAAATTTTGGAGGTTAATGATCAAGTGAGAGCAAAAATAATCGCGGTATCACTAGGTACTGGTAGAAGTGGAAAACTTGGATTAACGATGCGTCAGAAATTTTTGGGTAAGGAAGAATGGATTGAGAATGATCTGGAAGATGAATTTGCCGAACAACAAGCAGAACCAGAAGATGTGAGTGAAGAAGAAGAGGAAGTTTAGATTAAACAAATTATCCTTTAAAAGGTG
>JAEOTL010000258.1 GCA_016839845.1 Promethearchaeota archaeon | reverse complement strand
CTGGATCATCCTGAAGAAAGATTAAAAATTTCAAAAGAATTAGCTGATAGGAAAGTTCCGGTTTTTGGAGATCCTCTTGAATTCATCCCTCTATTATCAAAAATTTCAGACTATAAAAGAAGATTAAAAAATCATTAAATTAAAATGTCTGAGGACTCTGGTATTCTCCAAATACTTCTCTAAGAACATCACATATTTCTTGTATTGTAGTATATGCTTTTACAGTTTCAATCATTATTGGCATTATGTTTTCAGAAGATTGAGCAACTTTCTTTAATTCTTTTAGTTTTTCCTGAACAAGTCGCTCATTTCGTGTCCCTTTTAGTTCTTTTAGAGACTTAATAATGTTTTTCTCAAACTCGTTATCATGTTTAAAAGTATCAATTTTACACTCTTCATCGATGCAATACTTATTAACTCCAATAACAGGAATTTTTCCTTCTTCAATTCTTAACTGTTCCTTATAAGCATTATTTTGAATTTCTTCTTGAATAAATGTATTTTCGATGGCTACTGGCATCCCCCCCATATTATCTATCTTCTTGATATATTCCATTGCCTTTTCTATTAGTTCATTTGTTAAGTATTCGATATAATATGAACCTCCTAAAGGATCTACAACGTCAGAGACACCTGATTCATGCGCAAGTACTTGTTGAGTTCTTAAAGATAATCTTACTGAATCCTCAGTCGGAATTGCTAATGCTTCATCAAAACCACACGTATGGAGTGATTGAGTACCCCCTAAGATTGCAGCTAATGCTTGTGTAGTTACTCTAATTAAATTAATTTGAGGTTGTTGAGCTGTTAATGTAACTCCCGCAGTTTGCACATGAAATCTTAATCTTAATGAGTTAGGATTTTTAGCATTAAAGCGATTCTTCATGATTTCAGACCATAATCTTCGGGCAGCTCTTAACTTACAAATTTCCTCAAAGAAATTATTATGAGTAGTGAAAAAGAAAGATAATCGCGGAGCAAACTCATCAACATTAATACCTCTACTTATAACTTCTTCTACATATGAAATTCCATCAGCAATAGTAAATGCGATCTCTTGGATTGCATTACAACCTGCTTCACGCATATGGTATCCACTAATGCTAATAGTATTAAATCTTGGTAGATTTTTAGAACAATATTCAATCACATCAGCAGTCAATCGTAATGATGGTTTTGGAGGAAAAATATAAGTACCTCTCGCAACATATTCTTTTAAAATGTCATTTTGAACGGTTCCTGCTAATTGATCTTGTCTTACTCCTTGTTTTTCTCCAACTGCAATATACATAGCTAGAAGTATGGCTGTTGGAGCATTAATAGTCATACTCGTTGAGACATTGTCTAATGAAATTCCATCAAACACTTTTTCAAAATCTTTTAGGGAATTGACTGTTACACCAATTCGCCCAACTTCCCCAAAACAAATTTTATCATCAGAGTTATATCCCATCTGAGTTGGTAAATCAAACGCAATTGAAAGTCCTTTTTGACCTTGAGAAATTAGATATTTAAATCTCTCATTAGTTTTGGTAGCATCCGCAAAACCGCTATATTGTCGCATAGTCCAGATTCTTCCACGATACATGTTTGGATATACTCCTCTGGTGAATGGAGGGGCTCCAGGAAAACCAATATCCTCTAAATAATTAATATTTTTGATATCATCTGGCCCATAAACATGTTTTAAGGGAATCCCTGAAGGAGTTTCAAATATCTCTTTCCTTTCCCCCTTCTCAGCAAACTTAGAGAGGGACTTTTCCTCCCATTCTTTTTGTTTTAATTTTATTTTATCAATTTCATCTTTTGAGAACATTTTATGAACAAACCCCCTTTATATTACTGAATTGGTTCAAACAGATAACCATATATTTCTTTTCCATCAAGACTATCACAAATCTTTTGATAAATTGGCTTTAAACTCATTCCTGTCTTTAAATTATTTTGAGTGGTGATTTGTCCAAGTCCTTTCACGCCATTTTCAAATTCTACAACTCCAAGAGCATAGGATGATTTATTGCGGAACTCTTTTGGAGGCGCTTTCAAGATAGTATATGTTAAAAGCCTACAGGAACCTGAAGCTTCGATTTCTTCGTATTCCGTATTTTTACATTTTAAACATCTTAAGTGAGTTCTATGCTGTAAAAATCCACATTTTTTGCATTTATTCCATTTAATCTTCTCAACAGCATTCATAATATTCACTTCTATAAATCCTAATCTGAGGAAAATACTTTTAATATTTTAGCTAATTATTGATAGATATTCAGTTTTTAAGAATATTATTCTTACTAAGATAAATGAAAGAACCTTTAACGCCTGAAAAAATTCAAAAAGAATATTCAAGTGGAGATTTAAGTAGGGAAAATGCTGCTGGATTGTTAATCTCATTAATAGAGGGCAGTGATAATACAAAAGTTCGGGTAGAGAGTATTAAAGCATTGG
>JAEOTL010000257.1 GCA_016839845.1 Promethearchaeota archaeon | reverse complement strand
CCTAGAAGTATTTGAGTTAGATTCTTATGAAAGACATCTTCAAGTAGAACGGGAAAGTATCTGGCAGAAGTTCTTAGATGTTCTAAATATCCGACATGTTCTTATAATGGATAAAGATTCTGGCCTGAAGCTTCTAAATTATTCGATTTCTGGTACTGGCTTAGATGCTGATTTATTGACCGGATTTATACAAGCAAATATTACATTTTCTGAATCGGAAGATGTTACCCAAAATGGCTCAAAATATATGAAACAACCTCAATTTTATGAGTTCCAATATGAAAATTTTAATATTCTCCTAAAAAATGGAGAATTCGTTCGATTATGTCTAATTCTTGACCATAGAGCATCTGACAGTATGCGGACAGATGTCCTCCAATTTATGCGTGAGTATGAAGAATTGTTTCATGATGAAATAACAACTTTTCAATCTTCAGGTGTTTTTAAAGCAGATAATATGGAAGACTATTTAATTGACACGTTTAATATCAAATTAGTATTTCCAATGTCCCTCGCTCAAAATATTCCTCCAAATGAGTTAGAAGAAATAAATACCAATCAAATTCAAAAAGCAATTTTAACTCTAGCACAAGAGTTCCTTACATCGAAATCATTCTTCTATATAAACAATTTAGTTAATAGAGTTAAACAGATAGTGAACCTCGAATCAAACGTCATCCTGTATGAGATTTACAAGCTTATCGAGAATAATATTATTATTACTACAAATCTAGAATCTGTGAAGAGCAGTCTAGAAATGAAGGAAGAAGCAAAGACGGAGCAAATCACAAAATACAAACCAATCTCATCGATACTTGCTGATAGTTCAGAGATGGAAAATTTGGATCTTGAAGGAATGAATGCTCTATCAGCAAGTAAATTAATTAAAGAATTTACTAAAAAAGGAAAGAATGCTGAAAAAACCTTGGCCTACCAAGTAGCAAACAAAGAATATAAAAAAGCTCTTTACATAGCTAGGGAATTCAATTTAAAGAACGAAATAAGCAAGATCTCCCAAATGGTTATGGATCTCGAAAACAAAGAAAAGCAACTAGAATTAGAGTTTGTGATGGAAGCCGGTGAAAATGCAGAAAAGAATGAAGATTATATTAATAGTATCAATTATTATCAGAAAGCTCTCAAAATATTAGAAGGCTTCCTTATTTTTAATATAAATGATTCTCGTATCAAAAAACTGAAGAAAAAAATTATAAAACTTCGTTCTGAAATTTAGCTCATTTCAATATTTTCTCTAATTATTTCATGATGACAAACTGTTATTGAACCATTTGAGGGTGAGATTAGTTTTAAGTTTTCTGTCACCTTCACATGGGAACCCAATATGACTAAATTTTCATTTTTTCCTTTCAATTCGACCCCATCTTGGATTAAACAGTTATCTGAAATAATTGCTTTTTCAATTTTCACATTGTTCGAAATGTATGCTTCTCGATATACCAAAGATTCCTTAATCTGGGTATTTTCACCAATATAAACATTATCCCCAATAATTACGTTTGGGCCGATTATACAGTTTTCAAGGATTACTACATTTTCTCCTATGGCAACGGGAGGATATATTAAGGCTTTTCCATCAATTTCAAGAGTACTATCAATTAAGTTCTTCTTTTTCTCTTTAGATTTCGCTAGAATAGCGGATAACAGCTGAATATTACCTTCCAGTAATTCTTCTGGTTTACCAATATCCCTCCAGATACCTGGTATTGGGAAGTAAAACAGATTTCCCTCTTTTGCAAGAGCTGGAAAGACATCTCTTTCGATTGACATCTTTATTTTTGGTTTAATGTAAGAAAAAATCTCTGGTTCTAGTAAATATACTCCTGCATTAATTGGCATAGAAACTAATTTTCCCTCATGAGGTACATAATCATCTTTTTCAAGGAAATTAACGATTCTGTTAGTGTTTTCGTCAACCATTAAAACACCATATCTCGAAGGATTTTTAACAATTTTGCTGGCTATTAATCCTAATCCTTGAGAGTCTTGGTGAGCTTTTAACATTTGTCGAAAATCAAAGTCAAGAATAACGTCCCCATTTATCATAAAAAAATTGTCATCCTTTAATTGATCTTCAGCTAGTTTAATCGCACCAGCAGTACCCATCGGAATTTTTTCATCGGTATACTGTATATCTACTCCTAATCGTTTCCCATCTTTAAAATAGTCCTTTAAGATTTCCGCCATGACACTCACAGCTAAGATTATCTCTTTTACACCCGCAGATTTTAATAGTAATATCTGTCGTTCAATTACTGGTTTATTAACAATAGGGATTAACGATTTTGGGATTGTACAAGTTAACGGTCTTAATCTAGTACCCCACCCACCAGAGATTATTATTCCTTTAGTCATTCTTGAAATATCGTGATTTAGTGAACTAATATGTGAATTTAAGGATATTGAAGTTTAATTCAGAAAGAAATTAAAATTTATGTACTTCAATCAATCTAAAGAATCACTTCTATTCATCTTTCTATTTATTACGTTGTTTCCTCTTGAATTTCGGTGATTGCATCTTTTTGTTGGGCTTTAATATATGATTTCAAACTGGTAAGAAACCATGTTAGAATAAGAGTAACCAACTGAAAACACAAACTCATTATAAAAAGTAACCGTATTCCGAAAGTTTCTGCGAGTGGTCCAGAAATTAGCATTCCTAAAGGAGTAACGGCAGCAGCGATACTTGCTGCTATAGAAAATACTCTTCCCTGCGTTTCTGCAGGGACACTAGTTTGTAGTATGGTAAGAAACATCGTGTTTGCAATAGGAATCATCGAGGCATGAATTAATGCACCGATACTTATCATCAGAAAATTTCCTTTCGGAGCAAGTGCAGTAAGAGAGTATCCTGTGACACCTATAACTACAGAAGACAGGATAATTAATTCTTTATGTTTCCAATTTTTCTTAGAGAGAGCGATAATTGCACCGATAACAATCCCTCCTTGTAAAAATGCACTGACCATTGCATAATTTTGTTCACCGCCTGAATGATTAATAATAATATATAAAGACATTTGGGCCGTAAAGGGCATATTTAAGAGATTGATAATAGAAATAAATATTATTAAATTCAGGAGAGTTTTTACTCCTATCAAAATAGTGAGCCCTGATTTGAAATCTTTAAAATATGACTTTTTTTGATCTATAGCTGATTTTCTGGCTATGGAGGGAATTTTTATTAGAAGTAATGGGATTATTGCGATGAAGAACGTAACAATATCAACCCAAAGAATTTGTTCTATTTCTATAAAGAGAAGTAGGAATCCGGCCACAATTGGGCCTATTACTCGAATAATCCCAGTGAACATATAGTTAATTCCATTCATTCTACTTAAATTCTTCTTGGGAATCATTAAAGGAATAATTGCGTTTACTGTAATAAAATGAGTCGATTGACAAATTCCTCTCAAAAAGTTCATAGTTATTACTAACCAAATATTTGCTATATCTGCTAAAAACAAGAAAATAAGTAAAAAAGTAATGAAAGCCTGAAGTGAATCCGTTACTATTATCGTAAGTTTTCTGTTCCATCTATCAATAAACACGCCAATTATAGGAGGTACGATTACCATTGGAAGTGAACCTAAGAAAAAAGCGACTGATACTATAACGGGACTTCCTGTTCCTTCAGCAATCCACCAAATTATAACAAATTGGATAATAGAAGAACCTAATAGTGAAATTAGTTGACCTCCCCAAAAAAATAAATAGTTCTTAAAAGTGCGGTT